>JAZFSR010000180.1:0-2309 GCA_036446295.1 Candidatus Aminicenantaceae bacterium | reverse complement strand
ATAGGCCAAAACGAGTATGCAAACTCCCGTGACAACGTAAACAAGAGATGTGACAGGAAATCCCGGGAGCCTGGAGACACTTTTATTTGTCCGTCTCAATTTAAATACTCCAAGAACAGCCAGGATAGGAAAGATTCCAAGGGAGAATCCCATATAGGTGAGCAGCTGAGTGAACGTGCCGAAGAAAACCATAATTATAGCGATCCCTCCCTGAAGCATTATCGATTTGGATGGGACGCCGAATTTGGGATGGACTTCACCTGCGAATTTGAAAAATGCGCGGTCTTTGGCCATCGAATAGTAAACACGTGGTCCGAGGATAATAAAGGCACTCAAGGAAGAAAAAAGAGCAAATGAGATCAATACCGAAAGCACGCTTTCAAAGGATTTCCCGAAGAGATTTCCCGCGGCGAGTGCTCCGATATTCATCACTCCTCCCATATCAGCAGGCGGAACGGCATAAATATAGAAAAAGTTGAGACAGACATAGAGGAATAAGACGATCCCAGTCCCCAGGAGAAGGGAACGTGGAAGATTTTTAGCCGGGTTTTTCACTTCTGAACCGATATAGGCGGAGGCATTCCATCCGGCATAGGCGAACATGATCCACATGAGTGAGAGACCTATCGTTTTCCAGCCTGAAAAATCGAAATTAAATGTACTTCCAAGTGAGAAATGATTCATGTTCCCCTTTCCCAAGAGAAATCCAAAAAAGACCAGCCCTACGATCAGAGCCACTTTTAAAACAGTCAAAGAATTCTGGACTTTGGATCCGAGTTCCAGGCCTCTCCTATGGATAAGAGTAAAAATGACAATGATCAAAATGGCGCAGGTTTTTTTAATGAACACGGCTTCTGCCTTTTCTCCAAAAATGCCAAGGAAATATTCCGAAAATCCGAGGGCCGAGGCGGCAATAGGGGCTGAAAAGCCGACAAAAAATGACACCCATCCACTCAAAAAACCAATCATGGGATTGTATAATCTTGAGAGAAAAGTATATTCTCCGCCGGCTTCCGGGATGGCGGCTCCGAGTTCTCCGTAGGCCAGTGCACCGCAGAGAGCAATGATCCCTCCAACAATCCAAAGTGTTATCATTAAAACCGGATTGAGCAGGTCCATCATAAGAAACCCGGAAATCGTAAAGATTCCCGCGCCGATCATGTTGGCGACAACGATGTTGGTCGTGGGGAAGAGTCCCAATTTGCGCTTTAAACCGCTGCTTTCAGTTTGACTGTTCATGCGATTTAATTATTCCTGCGGCTCACTTCCCGGAAAACTCTCAGAAAATTGCCGCCGAGGATTTTTTTGATATCGGCATCAGTATACCCTCGTTTTACGAGTTCTTCTGTGATATTAGCCATGTTCCCGATGTTCTCAAGACCCATAGGTGTGCTGTCGATGCCGTCAAAATCGGATCCCAAACCCACATAATCTGCCTTTCCTGTAACTTCCACGACATGATCGATATGGTCCACCACGGTTTTGACATCAACAAGGGGAGTGGGATTTTCGTCGTTTTCGGCGTTGAGAAATTCAGGGTAAAAATTGATGCCGATCACACCGCCGTTTTTAGCCAGGGCTTTAAGCATCTCGTCTGACATGTTCCGGTGATGGTCTGAGAGGGCACGTGCGCAGGAATGGGATGCGACAATGGGAGCATCTGTCAGTTTAATCACATCCCAAAAAGTTTCTTCATGGGCATGGGAGATATCGATAATCATGCCCAATTGATTCATTTCTTGGACAACCTTTTCACCGAACTCCGTAAGCCCCCAGTATGTCGGCTCGGGATCACCCGAGGCATCTGCCCAATCCGTGTGTGTCCAGTGAGTTAATGTCATCAATCTGACGCCATTACGGTAGAAACTGCGAAGCAGTCGAAGATCATTTTCTATGGCGTATCCGCCCTCTATCCCGATGAAAACACCCGTCTTTCTGGTCCCGCGAAGCTGCCTGAGATCGGCAGGATCCAGGACCAAGAGAAGGTCATCCGGGTTTTCATCGATCAGCTGATGAACGGCGTCGATCTGGTCAAAAGCCCGGTTGGCAGCCTGATTCTTTTGTGTTTCATTTTGAGGGGGGGCGACATAACATGCAAAGATCTGCAAATCCACAGCGCCCTTCTTGAGCTTTGGAATATCGATGTGTCCTTGGGAGTTATCTCGGGCGAGATCCTGGCCTTCGAGAAATCTCCCGATCGTATCGCAGTGCATATCGACAAGAATTGAATCCTTGTGAATGAAATGCGTGTGATGGATGGGATCGAGGAGATTTTCTTTTGTGTTGGCTAAGAAGGAGATAACTTCTTG
>JAZFSR010000179.1:0-2112 GCA_036446295.1 Candidatus Aminicenantaceae bacterium | reverse complement strand
TGATCGGTGTGCTGATGCTGGTTTTTCCGGAAAGAATCTTCAGAGCCCTTTCAGTATTTTTCCGTACAGTATTTATGACCGTGTTTGTTTTTTTGATGATTTACATTGTGTCGAATTCATTCACGGCTTCACAGCCTTTTGCGTTTCTTCCTGATCTTAAGGAGAATCATTCACTTCTACTCTATGTTTTTCCACCCATGTGGTTTACAGGGCTTTTTGAATCCATGATCGGCAGCCATGATTCTCAATTTTCAACTCTATCCTCCATCGCAATCCTATCTCTTGTACTGGTTACGATCGGATTTTTCTTGAGTGCAGCAGCCAGCTACAGAAAATATTGCAGGCATATGGAGATAAAGAAAAATGTAAATATTCGATTGATTCGGATAAAATATTTTCTTCAACATTACTTCGATGTTGTTTTTCTCAGGAACTCAGTGCAAAGAGCGGTTTTCTATTTTTTTGGGAAGACGATTAGAAACAGTATGGTTCATAAGATGAGACTCGCTACATTTGCTGCCGTTGGAGCGGGCTTAGGTTTAATCCTGATTGCAACAAACATTCGAAGTTTTGATAATTTTTATGAGTTGAATACAACTCTCTTATCCATCCCAACGGTTTTAACTTTTTTTCTCCTAGTCGGGATACGCAGCGTCGTTAACATTCCTTCATCCCTTGAGGCCAACTGGGTTTTTCGCTTGACGGAAGAAAACGACTTGAATAATTACAGCGTAGGGCTCAGAAAAGGGATCGTTTTTAATATCTTGTTCCCTCTTTTTGTTCTTGTGTTTTTATTCTATTCTTTTAGTTGGGGATGGAGAATTGGAATCCTGCATAGTCTTTATGGATTGGTAGTGGCTGTATTGCTTATGGAGGTGCTTTTCCTGAAGTATCAAAAAATTCCGTTTGCCTGCTCCTATCTTCCCGGTAAAGCCAAGGCACACTATCTCTGGTTGTTATACTTAGTGTCCTTTATAAGTTATATATTTTTGATAAGCAGCTTGGAGTTAGCCCTCCTAAAAAGCCCATATTCATTCGTATTTTTCTTGGGGATCAGCCTATTCTTATTCCTGGCTTTGAGGGTATATCAAAAACAAGTCCTTTATAAAAAAATGGTACTTATCTACGCGGATGAGCCTGAGCCGGCCATGGTGACTCTGTTTACATACGGCCGCAGTGCAGAGTAAAAGGACGAAATTGAAACAGCGGGATTGGCGAGATAGTATCCTGTTTAACTAAACACTCGATACTTCATAGCTATAATAAGAAGCAAAGGAAAGAAGATTCGGTGGGGATTAAGTGAAAAAACCACTTTGAAATCAAAAACTGGGATCAGACAAAAGAGAAGATTTGATTGTCCTTAGCCTTCCCAAGTCGATTTGTCCGTAAACGAGTTGAATTAAATTAGTAAAAAGTTATAATTAAATTTTGGGGGAAACATGAGAAAAACAGTTTTTCTTGCTTCATTCCTAATGTTTATTTTCGTGATGGCAGCCTGCAAGCGGTCAGAAGATTGGAAAGGAAAAATCAGAGAGATAGATGGGATTGTTTACGTTCAAAATCCCAAAGATCCCATGTTTGACACACAGATTCTGGAGCTGGTTGAAGAACTGCGGATCGGTGAGATGGAAACCGATCCAGAGTACCTCTTTGCCCGAATTGTTTCTCTGGCCGTGGATAATGCAAAAAACATCTACGTCGCTGATGGAATGGAAGACCATATCAAGGTTTTCAGCCCGGAAGGTCTTCTCCTGAGAACAATCGGCCGGCCGGGGCAGGGTCCGGGGGAGATTGGAAAAATCGATAAAATATTCATAGCGGAGGATGGAAACCTCATTGTCGTCGATCCGGCACGGAGAGAAATCCACAGCTTTACTCCTGATGGGCAACATGTGGATTCCCTTAAGTTTGACAAGATCTATCCATATGATACAGAGCGGGATAGTGATGGAAACTTCTATGTCATGAATTTTGACCGCCCCCAGGGATCCCGAGCCTCCATTTTTGAACTTCTGAAGCTGAACAAGAATTTGGAGAAAACCGACACTCTCGTCAAAGTCGATATATCCTCCCAGGCAGATCAATCGGAATATAATGATATTCCCTATTTCA
>JAZFSR010000178.1:0-3436 GCA_036446295.1 Candidatus Aminicenantaceae bacterium | reverse complement strand
AGTCCTACTTTCGGCCCGTCAGAAACACAGATTGAATCATACATCATTGACTTCACTGAAAATCTTTATGATCAAACACTGAAAATCAAGCTGTTGAAAAAATTCAGAAACGAGATCAAATTTAACACACCCGAGCTGTTGATCGAACAATTGAAAAAAGATCTCGCGGCGGCCAAATCTTTCTTCAAACTTTAGTCCTTTCGTACCGTCTGCAAACATCCCTATTTTCTTGACATTTTACCTTAAATAGTGCATTTTCTTATACAACAAATACGGCAGATGAGATTAGTTCTCAATACACTCACAACACCTGTCAACCTCTTTTTTATAATGAAAGCTTATCCTGGATTAATCGGGAGATGAGGAGCCACGCTATGGAAGATAAAATAAAGGCAAAAATCATGGATGCTCGCAAAATGAAGAGAGCCTTCATCCGGATTGCCACAGAAATCACTGAACGTAACCGGGATCTGAATAATCTCGTTATCATCGGAATCAGAACCCGGGGTGTTTATGTAGCCAAAAGAATTGCCAAACATATTAAAGATCTGGAAAACATTGAGGTTCCTATAGGGGTTCTCGACATCACTCTCTATCGGGACGATTTTTCTGACCGTGAAGCGCAGCATATTGTCAAGACAACAGAAATCAACTTTTCAGTAAAGAATAGAGATATTCTACTTGTCGATGATGTTCTTTTTACAGGACGTACCATCCGAGCAGCCATGGACAGCTTGATGGATCTTGGCCGCCCCAAGACCATCCAACTCCTTGTCTATATCGATCGTGGGCATCGAGAACTTCCTATCAGAGCTGATTATGTGGGGAAATTCCTCCCTACTTCAAGAAAGGAAGTCGTCCAAGTCCGGCTGAAAGAAATTGATGAGACTGAAGAAGTCCTCATAACAGAGCCGGTTGAAATAAAATAGGAGATTCACATTGCCTTTCAAACACAAGCATCTCATCAGAATCAGGGACCTCTCAGATTCTGATATTTTGACAATCCTGGATACTGCCGAGTCCTTTTTGGAAATCTCCACACGAGAAGTAAAAAAAGTTCCCATACTTAGGGGAAAAACTATCATCAACCTTTTCTTTGAAGCAAGCACGCGGACCAGGAGTTCATTTGAACTTGCAGCAAAAAGGCTGAGCGCTGACATCTCTAATTTTACCAAACAAAGCAGTGCGGTTGTGAAGGGAGAATCCCTAAAAGATACAGTTCTCAATCTTGAAGCTATGAAAACAGATGTGATTATCGTCCGCCATGCCGCAGCCGGTGTCCCCTATTTCATCAGCACTTTTTGTACTTCACACATCATTAATGCCGGAGACGGAGCTCACGAACACCCAACACAGGCTCTTCTGGATGCCTTCACTATCCGTCAGAGTAAAAAAAGTTTTAATGGCCTGAAGGTTGTCATAGTCGGCGATATCCTGCACAGCCGTGTGGCCAGATCGAACATCTCACTCCTGAACAAACTGGGATCTCATATTGTCTGTGTGGGCCCTCCTACCATTCTACCTGAAGAGTTCAAAAAATTCGGAGTCGAAGTTGAATTCAACTTGGATCGAGCATTAGAAGGAGCGGATGTAGTCATGATGTTGCGCATTCAACTCGAGCGTCAGCAGAAGAATCTATTCCCGTCTAAACGAGAATACAGAAATCTCTTCAGTTTGACCCCAAAAAGATTCCGGAAGGCGAAAAGAAATGCCATTATAATGCATCCCGGTCCTATAAACAGAGGCGTTGAAATCTCAGCAGATCTTGCAGATTCAGTAAAATCCGTAATCCTCAAGCAGGTTGAGAACGGAATTGCAGTCAGAATGGCTGTCCTGTACCTTTTGTTAGGAGGAAAAGAGCGTGAAATTACTGATTAAAAACGGCAGAGTCATCGATCCTTCTTCACATACAGATGAAACTCTGGATATTCTGCTCGACAAAAAAAAAATCCTCGATATAAATCAAAAAATTAACTCCAAAGATGCCCATATCATCGACGCATCCAATCTTGTTGTTGCTCCGGGTTTTATTGACATGCACACCCATTTACGTGAGCCGGGATTTGAGGATAAGGAAACAATAAAAACCGGAGCCTTAGCCGCCGCTGAAGGTGGTTTTACCACGATTGCCTGTATGCCTAATACTTCCCCTGTCAACGATACACGAGGAATCACGGAATTCATTATATCTGAGGCAAAAAAACGTGCCGTGGTCAACGTTCTTCCCATCGCCGCCATCACGGTTGGACTTAAAGGGGAAAATCTTACTGAAATGTCTGATCTTGTCAGTGCAGGAGCTGTGGCCTTCTCTGACGATGGTGAACCCGTTTTCAACAGCCTGATCATGCGGCGAGCACTCGAATACTCTAAACTGATTGACACTGTTATCATTGACCACTGTGAAGATAAGAATCTCAGTGCTCGAGGAGTTATGCATGAAGGTTACTATTCTTATCTCTATGGAGTCGATGGTATTTCTGACTCTTCCGAAGAAGTTATAGTCGCCAGGGATATCATCCTTTCAGCAAAGGCGGATATGGGCATTCACCTGGCTCATATCAGCACAAAAAGATCTGTCGATCTCATTCGTACGGCCAAAAAAAATAAACTCAAGATAACGGCTGAAGTCACGCCGCACCATCTTCTTCTGACAGATGAATCCCTTCTGAATTATGACACAAATCTTAAGATGAGCCCCCCTCTTCGGAGTAAAGAAGATGTCCGTGCACTCCTTGCGGCCGTGAAAGATGGAACAATCGACATCATTGCCACAGATCACGCCCCTCACACTCCTGACGAAAAAGCCGTTGAACTCGATTTTGCTCCCTTTGGGATCATCGGACTCGAAACCGCCGTCTCTCTTCTTTTGGATAAACTGGTCCACAAAAACATTATTTCTCTTGAACGATTCGTCCAAATGATGTCAGTGCGTCCCGCAGAAATTTTTGGTCTGGCAAACAAAGGAAAAATATGTGCAGGAGCAGATGCTGATCTCACTATACTGAACCTCAAAAAAGAGATCATAATAGATACCAATACATTTAAATCAAAAAGTCGGAACTGTCCTTTTCATGGATGGAAGCTCAAAGGCAAACCTGTAATGACAATCGTTAAAGGAAAAATTGTTTCATCCGGCTAGGGGAAATACATCACTGTGATAATAAAGGAGAAAAAGAATTTCTTAAGATTCGAAAAAAAAATAGGCTATTCATTTAAAAACAAGGATCTTCTTTTTCAAGCCCTATCACACAGCTCGTTTGCCTATGAAAATCCCCTGGATAATCACTCTGACAATGAAGTGATGGAATTTCTTGGAGATTCGGTTCTCGGGTTTATCTTGGCAGATTTTCTCTGCCATACCTACCCTGAACTATCGGAAGGAGAGCTTTCAAAACTCAAATCCCAGGCAGCAAACACAACAGCTCTTTTCACTTTT
>JAZFSR010000177.1:0-12743 GCA_036446295.1 Candidatus Aminicenantaceae bacterium | reverse complement strand
TCAGATTTGTGACGAAGCGTTGTGATCGAATCAAAGACGGGATTACCGACGCACGTGATCATAAAGTGCTTTTTCGACGTTTGAGTATTTTTTGAGCAAACAGCAGGCGTTGAAAGCTGGTCAAAAAAGATAGGGCGCCGACAATGATCAGAGCATACATGAGTATTTTATTTCCAGGGAAAGCATATTCAAGTACAGAGCCGAGAATGATGATAAACAGCTTTTGCAGCCTTCCCAAAAAACCAACGGCCATGTTTTCTATTTTACCTATCGCTTCGGCGGCTTCCCGTGTATAACTGGAAATGGTCATACCGAAGAGAGCCACAAGACACCACACCGGAGGTACAATCCCAGAGAGGGCAATGCCGGTCAAAATGAGAGCTTCTCCATACCGGTCGAAGACATGGTCCAGGATTCCTCCGAAACTCGTTCCCAAATTGCCCGCACGAGCTGTGGCGCCGTCGAGCATGTCCGTAAACATGGTCATCATGATCATGAGGACACCGAGCAGTATATGCCCTTTCCAGAAAAAATATCCAGCACCTGCAGCACACAAAAATGACGAGATTGTAAGAACATTGGGTGTGAGTCCCAACGTCAGACAAATATTTCCAAAAGGAGAGGAAAAAGTTTCGTAGAGATCTCTCCATCTCTGCTTTGCATGCACCATTCGATCTTCCATTATTCTATAAGGCGCTTTTTCGCCCTATTGAAGCCAGCGCATAGATAGTCGTCAAAAGTTAAATCTTCGCTGCTGTCTTCCTCCGTTAACGCCCTTGGCGTCTAAAGCCCACATGCCTCGACCGTGAGTGGCGATAACGATGATATTCTCACTTGGATGGATGACAAGATCCTGAACATAGACCGTCGGCAGGTTGCCGCCCAGGACATCCCACTTCTTGCCGCCGTCTTTTGTGACATAGACTCCAACGTCGGTTCCCACATACAGGATATTCCGGTTCAACGGATCCTCAACGATAACGTTGACAGGACCGAGCTTGATATTTCCGGAGATGCTCTGCCAGGTTTCACCGAAATCCGTTGATTTCCAGATATACGGCACAAAGTCATCATCCCGTTTACCGTTTTGAGTCATGTACACCGTTCCCTGATCATATCGGGAGGCGGAGATCCGGCTGACCCATTTCCGGTAGGGCAATCCATTCATGATTTCTTTCCATGTCTTGCCGCCGTCTTTTGTGACATGGACCTTGCCGTCGTCAGTGCCGCAGTAAATAAGGCTGCCATTTTGTGGGGATTCGGAGATAGTGAAGATAGTTTGGTAGGGAATATCGCCCAATTCCTCTTTGATGTTATAGGTCATATTCGGACTGATCCTTTCCCAGACATCTCCCTGGAATCGAGATCGGTAGAGGTATTGGAGTCCCAGATACACCGTGTCAGGATGAGTGGGGGAGAGAATGATGGGCGCCAGCCACTGGCCGCGAAGAAGTTCCAGCCCTTTCTCTTCAGGAGGGAAAATGTTTTTCGAACTTTGCTGGCCGGAATGGCTGATTTTGGCGCGCGAAATGTGGCCGTAAAATCCTGCAGAATACACAAGGGTGGGATCCCGAGGATCGATAGCATGTGTTGATCCTTCCCCTCCAGGAGCCCTTTCCCATTCGACGGCAGCGAATCCGTTCGCGGTTCTTGTCACGACACCTCTGTAGCTGCCGTGGTCCTGCATAGAACCGTACACGCGGAATGGTGTACCCATGTCAAAGGAGACATTAAAGAACTGGCAGACAGGCAGGTTGTTCCGGAACTGTCGCCATGTTTGACCTTTGTCATAGGAGATAACGATTCCGCCGTCGTTGACATTGATAATGTAGTTTGAATTGTCAGGATCAATCCACATGCCGTGGTGGTCGCCGTGCATTCCACTGAGTCTCTGGAAGGTTTTCCCTCCGTCAGTGGAAACACTGAGGGGCACTCCCATGATGTAGACCCTGTCCGGATCGTTGGGATCGACGCGAATCTGGCCGAATACCCAACCGAAAGTGCCGGAATGGCCCATCATGTACCGCAGAAGCTGTTCGGACAGACTGCTGACCTGTGTCCAACTTTCACCCTTATCGTCCGATCTGTAAACGGTGGCACCTTTAATGATGGCACTCAGGTTTCGTGTATAGGAATCTGCCCTCTCCTCGGCCGTAAGTTCCCGAGCCACTTCATAATTGTCCACGAGGGCATAGAGTACATTGGGTTGGGAAAGGCAGATATCGAGGCCTATCCGGCCGCGATGCTGATCCCCCGGCAGCCCCTTGTTGATTGGCTTCCAATTGGCTCCGCCGTCTGTAGTTTTGTAGACACCACTTTTTGTGTAACCAGGCAGAACTCGAGGATCGTTCCATTTTGGACGGACCCGCGACCAAGCTGTTGTGTACAGTGTTTCGGGATCGGATGGATCGATAGCCAGGTCGAAAGTGCCCGTTTTTTCGTCGACATAAAGGATATTTGTCCATGTTTGACCGCCGTCGGTTGTTTTAAAAACTCCACGCTCTTTGTTGTCTGTCCATTCATGGCCGGTAGCGGCGACATAGACGATGTCAGGATTTGTCGGGTGAATGACAATCCGCCCGATCGTCAAGGTGTCTGCCAGTCCCATATGCTTCCATGTTTTTCCGGCATCTATCGATTTATAGATTCCGGCCCCGTTCTGGGAACTGCGAAAGATATTGGCCTCACCGGTTCCAACCCAGAGAATGTCCTGGTTGGATGGAGCCAGGGCGATATCTCCGATCGATGCGGAGGCTTCATGCTCAAAAATAGGCTCCCAGGTCATTCCTTCATTGATAGTTTTCCAAACGCCTCCCGAGGCTGTAGCCACATAGATCGTAAAATTCTTACCTTTGGGAGTCACGGCGGCTATATCCGTGCAGCGGCCGCTGATATTGGTCGGACCAATGTGATCCCAATCCAGGTTTTTGAATGGTGAATTCTCGGCTAATTGCTGGTGTGTGGAAAACCATTCAAGGCGAAGTTTAGGATCGGTGTTTTTGACGAGCTCTTGTTTTTTCGCTTTTTGAGCCTGAAGCGGCAGCATGGAGCAGAATAGAAAAATGCCGCAAAAGCCCAAAATGGCTATACGCCGAAAAAATTGTTTTTGATTACTCATTTGACCTCCTGTCTCATAGTTTTAATTTATTTAATATTATAAAAATTTCAACAGCATAGCCAGCCCAATTCCCAAATAATTTCCCACTGCATTACCCAAAAGGCCAGCGATCCTTAAACCACGCTGAACATCAGCAGAATGAACAGGAGACAAAGTGGCCGATGAAATATTTCAAATATTTTTAAGAATAGATTCAATTGTTTTGGCCGAGTCTTTGCTGTTTATTTCGATGTCCGAAAGCCGTGCAAAAGGATGTAAATAATGGAGGTGAAAATCTTTCTTTAATCGCCTTTCTCCGCCTCCGGTAGCATTTAAAACAATGATGCTTTCCTTTCTGACTTGCTGGTTTTTTACGGCTTGTATTAGAGCGCCCATGGCAATCCCAGAGGCTGGATGGAGATCACATCCTTCCTGCTGCTCGAAAAGCTCCATGGCTTCTTTGGCCTCTTTGTTTGTTACAGAATACATCAGTCCATTTGAAGCGGACAGAGTGTCGTACACACCTCCAACGACAGAATATGGAGGTTTCCTGTTAGAAAGAACGCGCGATTCGATCTGCCTGATTTTTTCTTTCGATTCGTTTTCTTCCCAATTTGGAAGATTTCTCTCTCTATTCTTCCATGCATCCGACATAGGTGTGAAAGGATAGTTCTGCGCCAGATGAAGCCGCATTCCATTCTTGCCATAGGATCCGTCTTCAGCGAGGCGGAGAGCGGATTCCCAGGCTGCAATTCCCCCTGTTCCTGATCCTACGGCTTGAAAATAGTGGTCGGGAATTTGTCCGATATGATGTCCGGCATCCAAGACTGTTGTGGCCATCCCGTCTCTCCGTGCAACATTTGCCGCGCCTCCTTCAGGGAAAAATCCATCAAATTCAGTAATCTTTTCCGCCAGTGTAATGGCATCTAGATAGTCACTAGTGCCGCTGGCAAGTATAAGCTTCACACAGTCGTTGAAGGGCTGAGGAGACCAGATTTCTTCGATATTCGTTTCAGGAATAACGAGAACAATCGGTATTTTGTTGGATGAACAAATGTTAGCGAATGCACGTCCCGTATTTCCAGCCGAGGCGACGACGATTGTTTTTGTGTTATCTTCTGGAATTCTTGCCAAAACCGGTGGGGCTTCTAACTCCTTAAACGAAGCCGTATAGATCATAGCCTTTTTTTCCGGCCAATATCCGTTAAAAATAATGTAAAGATTTTTAAGTTCGAGAACTTCAGCCAATCTTTCACTCTTAAAAGTAACAGGTGCCCCTTCGTTATGGATAATCCGTTCGACAGGGAGAAAATCCATAAATTTAAACATTCCTATCTTATTTTCGTGGACAGTGAGTTTCTTATTGGCGTACACAGTTCGCAGGAGTGAAGGTTTATGATCGTTATCGCATTTTAAGCGGAAAGAATCATCTTCATAACGGGCTCCACAATGAAGGCATTCAAGGCTGTATTTTTTCATGATTTTGACAAAATTTTGGGTTGATTTTTAATTCAGATTACACTATCAAGCCGAATTTTTCTACAAAAAATCTGTTTATATTCTGAATAATCCGTTCCGAATATTGATATCTCTATCAATATTTGTGGAGTCGATAGTATGGCGTTCCCGTTGTTGAACAGAAGGCTGCCCGAATTAATATTACTTGGCTTTTGATAATTGGTATGATAATATGACCAATATGGAAGTCAAATTTAAAGCAATAAAAAAGGTCTCTCTCTCGCAGGCTGTCGCAGACAAAGTTCTCCGCTTCATCAAAGAAGGCCACCTCAGTGTTGGTGATAAACTTCCCCCTGAAAGGGAGCTATGTCAAACATTTGGTGTAAGCCGGACTTCCCTAAGGGAAGGCATCAGCTCTCTGACTCATATGGGTATTTTGGAAACTGTGCGAGGAAGCGGTGTCTTTGTTCGTAGAGGTTCTCCAGGAGCTGTGTTCCAAAAAAAACTGGAATCCCTCCATCTGAGCAAAAAAAACATCCTGGATCTTATTGAATTCCGGGAAGGCCTGGAACTGTTCATTGGAGAACTGGCCTGCCGCAATGCAACTGCTGAAGACATGGCCAAACTGGAACATTTGATCGATAGGATGGAGCAGTCTCAGAAGAGTCATCCAACAATTTCAGCCGAAGATGTCGAATTTCACAAGGAATTGGCAGCAGCTTCACACAACGAATATGTGATCCTTGTTTATGAGTCCATTCTGCCCTTTGTCCAGAACTGGGTTCAGGCCCGAGAAGAGGTCATCGAGCCCAAAGTCGTGGCCACTTTACACAGAGAGATTGTGAAGGGAATCAGATGGGGAAGCATCAAAAAGGTTAAAGCAGCTCTCGATGAACATTTTGACCACATGCGCTGGATTCTTCAATCAATTGGCGAAGAAGAATAAATCGTAGAGACAAAAAATGATTATAATCGGCTGGATTGTTTTGGCGAGTATCGCTTTAATTTCTCAGGGAATATCGAAGCTTGTCGTCATCAACGGGACTAATCCCCTCGAAGCCATGTTGGTTGGTATTGTTTTGGGCGCCACTGCCAGAAACGCAGGATTGATGCCTCAAAAATGGGAACCCTATCTCAAGAAATTTGAGACACCGCTCCTGTGGGGGATCATGCTGCTGGGAGCGGGCTTTTCAGTAAAAATTGCAGGTAAGCTTCCCTTAAGCCTTATCGTCATATTTACAACTATGATTGCCGGTTTTTTCTTTGTCTATTTTTTCAGCCGAAAAATCGGCCTTTCGGAAAGGTTCAGCGCACTCCTCGCTGTGGGAACAACCATTTGCGGGGGAAGCGCCATCGCTATTACAGCACCTCTTCTCCAAGCAAAAGAGGAAGAGACGAGTTATTCGGTCAGCACAATTGTCATCGTGGCCTTTATTCTCCTCATCACTCTTCCTTTTCTTGGAAATATTATGGGGCTGAATCAAACGGTCTTCGGAGTCTGGGCGGGAACGGCTGTTCACAACACGCCGCAAACCATTGGGACCGGGTATATTTTCGGTGATCAAGCCGGTCAGGTGGCCACCATCATCAAGCTCACCCGCAACATGTTCATGATCCTGGTTGTCGTTTTGCTCTCTGCATGGTACAGGACCAAACAGGCCGTGCAGGAAAGGCTGGGAAAAAAAGCGATTCTTAAAGCCTTCCCCTGGGTTCTTTTCGGATACATCGCTATGGCAGTCTGTGCTGTTTTTGGATTTTTTTCAGCAGAAGGCATTCAATTTTTCAAGTCAGCCGGAAAATTTCTCATCTTGATGGGCATGGTGGGAATCGGTTTCGGAACGAATTTCAGAGATATTAAAAAATATGGTTTTCGACCGCTCATCGTCGGAATCGTCGGGGCTTTTGTCGTTACTGCGGTCAGCCTATTTATGGTTAAGATCATAGGTTTTTAGAGGTGCCCCGAAAGTCGGCTTTCGTTAATGTTTTCATTGACTTACAAGATTTTTTCACAGGATCATAGTGATGAATTATATCTGTACCGTATGCGAAAAAAGAGATAATGCCCCCCCTAAACCCGTTTGGCTTTGCGGCTGCGGCAAGCCTTTATGCGTTCATTATGAATGGGAGGGAGAACAACTGGATATTTCGGTTAATACAGCGGATGAATCAATGTGGAGATACGGCAGTGTCTTACCGAAAGCGGCCGTTGCAAACAAGGTATCCCTAGGTGAAGGTTGGACGCCTTTAGTTCCTATTGGCAAGGATGTTTATATTAAAAATGAAACCATTAATCCTACCGGTTCATTCAAAGATCGTGGTATAGCTCTTGCGGTTGCAATGGCAAAAGCACAAGGGATTGAAACTATCTGTTTGCCATCGGCCGGCAATGCGGGAATTTCTGCAGCAGCTTACTGCCAGGGTGCCGACATAGATTGTCATGTTTTTTTTCCGGAAACTATTCCTGAAGCCTTCAAAAAAGAAACAGAACGATATAAAGCCAATATTGTTTTACAGGGTCAAACTATTTCTGATGCAGCCCGCCAAATGGAGGATTCAAAAAAAGAAGATTGGTTTGATATTTCAACTTTAAAAGAACCATTCCGTGTAGAAGGGAAGAAAACACTGGGTTATGAAATTGCTGAACAAATGGACTGGGTGTTCCCTGATGTAATTATTTATCCAACCGGAGGAGGCACTGGTTTAATTGGTATGTGGAAAGCCTTTCAGGAAATGCGAAATATGGGATGGATATTAGGGTCACTTCCCAGAATGGTTGCGGCTCAGTCTGATGGCTGTGCGCCAGTAGTAGCAGCATTTCGGGCCAAAGAAAAATCAACTGAATTCTGGAATAGCAGCCAAACAACCGCTTTAGGCATCAATGTTCCGGGCCCCTTAGGTGGAGGATGGATACTGGATGTATTGTCACAAAGTAAAGGAATTGCGATTACGGCAAAGGAGTCTAATTTGGAGCATGTTACAGAGGATTTCAGACAAGCCAGCGGTATCAACGCAAGTGCAGAAGCCGGTGTTGTCTGGTCCGCATATCATTCATTAAAAGAAGCATCCTGGATTAAACACGGAGAAAAAGTAGTCTTGTTCGCCACCGGCATAGAACGACAATAAACTCTATCTTGAATTTGGAGGGAAACTTCTTTTTGATTATCATGCCTCACGCTTAAAAAGAGATATTCTTCAGTCAAAATCTATTATTTCCTGAAAATTCCATTCAATACGTTGACATCTCCATCAATATGTCGTACTTTGTTGAAATAGAGTCCAAGATGTTGCGGAATTTGCAAAAAAATGAATAAATGAAGAGAGCCTGGAGAGGAATCCTCCTATTTCCTTCCCACACTGGAGCAATAACAGCCTCTCACGTACATGCTCTCTTCTTCTCTCGTTTATGTTGTTTACCGTACAGAGATTTTTTCATGTATCTCCTATCGGGGTCAATCACCGGTGAGGGTGGTATTTATGGTGAATTTCCTTCATCGTGAGAGGTGATATCGATACCGTCTGACCTATCTTATTTTTTTAGAATTTTCCAGAGTCCTAAAGTCATTACAGGGACGATATATACAAAAAGAAAACCCCAGCTAACAGTTCCGTATCCCTTGGCGATCAAAGGGATCAGTCCGAATGTCGAGATTCCTAGAGCTATTATTAGCAGTACGAACGATATGATAGGGCGCTGCCACTGGGCAAGTTTTTTCCCCTTAGAGGACATTGCCGATTGAATACGTTCGTTGACGGCATGGATGAAGCCTGTCCCGGTTTCGATCAATGTTCCAAAAAGGATGACCTGGAAGACGATGATCAGCACGGATACTCCAGTCTTTTGGAGGACAAAAATGGCCGGAGTCTCTTCAGAAAGAATGGCCGGATAAAAACCGGCAGCGGCGATGTAAAGAAGGAGTGCTGGAAAAATTCCAATCAGACCTCCCAAAAGACCCGCAGTGACCGCTTCCTTTCGTGTTTTGATATGCTTTAAACAGAAGAGAACGGCGGGGATTATCCCCAGATTGTAAAGGGCATATTTAAATCCTCCTAGTGCCCATTTTGGCTGCACCACTCCACTTCCAAAACTCTTCTCGATAGCCGGTCCGAATTTTATTAGGGCAACAACAAGAAAAGTTCCATAGACTAGATAGAGCAGGATAGACCAGCTGGAAAGAAATTTTTCAATAAATGCGCTGCCCTTGAAAGTCAAAAATCCAACAGCAAACAGCATTAAAAGAACTCCGGAGAGATAGGGGAGTCCGAAATTGTCCCTGAGAAGAACACCGGATGTTGAACCGATAACCGCCAGAACGATGAACAGAAGAATGAAGTACAGGATTTCGAAGACAAACCAGTAGCGGCCGAGTAGTTTCTTGAAAAATGTCCGGTAGTCATATGCATTGAATTTCCGGGAGAATTCGAAAGTTACGGCCAAACAGATAGACCACATGACTGTCGTGACCAAAAGCATTCCCAGAATCCCTCCGACAGGGCCGTAGCTGAGGAAGTATTCGATGAGTTCACGTCCGGTGCCGTATCCACCGGCGATGACTACGGATTGAAAGACAAAGCCAGGAAGAAGATATTTTTTAAAAAATGCCGACTTAAGAAAATTCATGCCAATTTTTGTCCATCATATCAGAACGTCTTTGAATATCAAAGATACGGGAAAATATAGCACCGGCAAGCAAATTCATCTATAATAAATTATTAAGGAAATCCAAGGAGATGAGTGCCAGAATTTCACAAGCTCAAAGCGGCAGAGTAAAAAAAATAAGAACGATTACCTTATGGGGGAGCCTGCTCAATGCTGTATTAATGACGCTGAAGATAATATCAGGTCTCCTTATCAAATCCTCGGCGCTGGTTGCCGATGGCTTCCATTCCCTTTCCGACTTGATCACGGATTTTTTGGTTCTCATCGGTACAAGAATATCCAGCCGACCGGCCGACAGGGATCATCCTTATGGCCACAAAAAGTTCGAAACAATCACCACTCAATTGATGGCGATTATCCTTATAGCCATTGGTGTCGTGTTTATAGTGTCTTCCGGTGCGGCGATCCTCCGGCACGAGCATGATTTTCCCGGCATTATAGTGCTGGTAGTGGCAGCCCTTTCAGTCTTCAGTAAAGAGGTTTTGTTTTATAAGACGCGGAAAGTTGCACGTGAGACGGAAAGTGCGGCTCTTTATGCCAATGCCTGGCATCACAGATCGGATTCTCTCTCTTCGGTGGCGGTCCTCTTGGGAGGAGCGGCCGGTCTCTTTGGATGGGGACACGGTGACCAGTTGGCCACAATAGTGGTTGGATTTATGATTTGTGGAGTAGGGGCTAAGATATTTTATGAATGTGTCATTGAACTGGCAGAAACATCGGCAGACAAAGAATCCCTTCAGACCATTTCAGAAATTTTGTCAGAACAAACGGACATATCGGCATGGCATAAACTCCGTTCACGAAAGCTGGGAGGGGAATTATTTCTGGACGTTCATATCTGTGTGGACCCGGGACTTTCCGTCCAAAAAGGACATGATATTTCGAACAGACTAGAATCTGAGATAAAGAATAAATTATCAAAACCTGTAAATGTTTTGGTTCACATCGAGCCGGATGAGAAGAGTCTTAACCAATAAAAATTCTGCGATGAATCCCTAAAAAGATTACTGATATCGAAGATATTTCCTTCTTACATTTTTAAAACGCTCGATACCGGGTTCACAAGTTTTGAGTATAGAGATGTAGTCTTTCCCTTCGGATACCATCGCCCTCAAATTTTCATTTCCCCAGAGTTTATCTAAATATTTTGTCGTCTTGAAGTTTTCCGGATAGAGTTTTTTTGCCGCACACAAGGTAGCTACAGCCAGTTTTATAGGATCGAGTGTGTCCCTGTTTGTTATGGTAAAGTGAAGCCCATGACACTCTTTATCTTTGTATTTCGGATTGGAAGCAGTGCCTGATATGGCTTTTGGCTGGAAGGATATGGGACTGGCCTCTATGCCGATAAGTGCCTCTTCAGGAATCGCTTTTAACCATTCAAGAGCATCAATATAAGGAGCACCGATAGTTAGGAAAGGTGTCGGTGTACCACGTCCTTCGGACAGATTTGTTCCCTCCATCAAACACATCCCAGGATAAATAACGGCCGTGTCCAATGTAGTCATGTTGGGAGATGTAGCTGTCCAGGGGAAGTCTGTTTCATCGTACCACATGTCTCTCGTATAGCCTGTCATTTCTATGACAGTTAAATCGGTATTTATAGCAAAGCCCCCATAAGATTCTCCATTAAAAAGATCGGCCAGTTCGCCGACTGTCATGCCGTATCGCATTGGCAGGGGCATCGCTCCGACAAAACTGCTGTATACAGGATTGGTGATGGCTCCTTCCACCCGTGCTGCCGTAATGGGATTGGGTCGGTCTAGGACGATAACCGGAATAGACTGCTCCTTGGCGGCTTTCATGGCTAAAAACAGGTTGGACACAAATGTGTAAAATTTTACTCCTACATCCTGGATATCATATATCAGCACGTCCACATCATTGAGCATATCCTGAGTGGGTGTACGGTAATCACCGTATAGGCTGTAGAGTTTGATTTTTGTATAGATAGAGTCATCGATGGCAGCGCCGTCTTCGATATTTCCATAAAATCCGTGTTCCGGTCCGAAGAGAGTTGTGATTTCAGCATGTTCAGATAGTAGATTAACGATGTGTTTTCCCTTTGCATCGAGGGATGTCTGGTTGGCAATGATCCCCAATTTTTTTCCCTGGATCAGATCCAGGTGGTTCTCCAACAGATTTTCAAGCCCTATTTTAAATTTATCCTGAGTGGGTTGAGGAGTACATGTACAGAAGGAAATTACAGGAATAATTAAAAGTATTTTCCAAGATAATATTCTGTTTGTCATATTTATTCTCTCCCGGATTTTCATAACGGTATGGATATTATTTCATTTGGTTAAACGCATTCATGACTTCGAGAAAGTCTGAACTTGTGAATATGAACTCTCCTTCACCAGATCTTTCGGCTCCTGCGAAGAGTTCTCTTTCCTTTTTTACTTTGAGGACCATTGTATAAGGAGCGTTCAGCTTGTAAGGTTTGAATCGTTGGAGATCTTTCACTGCCTCTGTAACTTCGGATCGAATCAAATCGCGAACGGCTTCGGGATGAAGACCAAGCTCAGCTGTGCCTATCCCAATTTTCGTTTCAACCGTAGTGATCGCACCAAAGAGGTCTTCAGCCTGTTGGCATATCCAGTTGTCGCCGGCAAGAAACGCAATCGGAACATCGAAGAGTCCTGCAATCAGTGCGTTGTATCCAGCCTCTGGAAGCGAAATATTATTGATTGAGAGATCTATGACATTTCCACTTGATGTATGAGCAAGAATTCCTTCTTCAGTTCCAGCTTTAGCATGGTAGCCGATAAACAGCACTGCATCAAAAGTGTCATCAATTCCGAGCATCATGTTTTCCGGCCTTGTCGTTACTCCGCGGAGAAGCTTGGCTTTCTTGTGAAGCAGATCTGGAAGGATATTAGTTTTAGATCCATGCCCATCCCGGACTATGATTTCTGTTGCCCCGGCGGCTAACGCTCCCTCAATAGCCGCATTTGTCTCGAGGGTCATTATTTTCCGGAAATAATCGTAATCCTTACCGGAGGAACTGCAATCACTTCCTTTAATGACTCCGGCGATTCCCTCCATATCGACGGAAATAAAGATTTTTAAATTCTTTTCAGGTGCTTGAACACAAGCAGTCAGTCCAACTAAAAACAGAAGTATGAAGATAATCTTGATTTTTTTCATCGACATTGTCCTCCTGGAAAATTTGTATTTTCAGTGGTTGTACAATAATAATTTCGCCAAAGCCTGTCAAATCGAAATCAAATCAATGGCCCATTTTGATATTAGACTTTAAAGCACTATAATAGAAAGATTATGAGAAACAAATATATCATCTGTTTAATCGTTGTTTTATTGATATCTTCTTCATTATTTCTTATCTCTGCTGTGGGTGAGGAAGAATATCAGATACATTTAAAAACGGGCTTAAGTGAGGATTTGAATAATAGATCTGTGGTCCTTTCAACCTTTAATCCCATAAAGCAGATAAAAAGCCGTGTCGCTGCCGTCAATCTGTTGCAAAACAATTTGATTAATATTACCTACACTTTCAAACAGCCGGATTTG
>JAZFSR010000176.1:0-10974 GCA_036446295.1 Candidatus Aminicenantaceae bacterium | reverse complement strand
GGCAGCATTCCTTCGGGAAATTCCAGGGTGATTCTGTCCGGACGGACAATTTTAACAAGCTGGGCCTGCTTGAGAGCCGTGGGGATAAAGCCCTTATTTTCCACTTCGATGTCTATGGTGAATTCACCGTCTTTTTCTTTGATTTTAGGCTCATGGATCACGACCTCAGGAAGACTGCCGGCTAGCATCAGGTTGAATCGGGCCTCTTTTTCAATCCATATCTCAAGAAGTTCAGGAGGCGGATTTTGACGCATAAATTTAGAATCCCAGCCACCGACTTCGACCTCACCGTATTCAGGATGAATAACCTTGGTCCATTCCCTGAACCGGCTTACGGACAGCTCTTTATCGTTATACTGGAGTCTATCCCAGTCATCTGTTGTGCCATCTTCATCATAATCGCCGACCCTCCCACCATTCCAGAGTTCATCACCATACCAGATAGAACCATAATACCAGTATCCGAAATCCGGGCTGTGTCCGAATAGGGGGCGTCCTCTGCCGTAGTCCTGATACACATCTCCGGCTCTTTCGTATCCTGATATCTCGCGGCCTTTATCGTCAAAGTGCTTGTACAGTGCAAGATCTTCAGGATACATGCGCTCTTCACTGGGAGATGTCGATGGAGGCCTGAGGTGCATGGGTACTGTGGTGTCCATTGTATTCATGATTGAAATATTCGGGTGTTTGAGCAAGAACACGACAAGAGAGCGTGTTTCCGGTTCAGAGAGAGGGTAGGCTCCGGCGCCTCGTTGAGTCCAACCACGGCCTGTGGCTTCTTCCATGGGACGCCAATTTTCAGGGTAATTTCTGTGAAGGTCTAGCCCTCCCACGCCATCTTCATTGACTCTTCCGTCTCCGTCATTGTCTATGCCTTCGGACATCACGTTGTAGTCGCCTTCTCCATTTCTAGCTCGAGTCATTAGCCGGCCCTTAGGATCTCGGGGATCTATAATAAAAGCTCCTTCTCCTTTAGGCACCTTGACACGCATTTGGGTGCTTCGTCCATCGCCGTCTAAATCTTCGGAGGGATCCTCATCCAGGAGTCCGTCTCCATCATTGTCGTAAGGGCGGATGGTGCTGCGGAGGCTTTGAGCCGTCTGTAAATAGAGCAGGCTTCCATCCGGATTGTTTTTCGGCCGGAAATAGAAAGCGAATTTATCTAAAAGTCGCGTTATCTCGGGATCGTTACCGTAATTTTTCAGCATATAGTCAAGCATCCAAAAAGCGGATTCAGCGGCTGTGACTTCACCTGCGTGGCGGTTTCCGTCAATGAACATGGCGGGTTTATCCGTGTCTTTTCCTGTCTTTTTGTTTGTCACAGTGAGCTGGTAGATATCCCGTCCACCAAAACTTTTTGCGGCGACATATAGATCGACAAGATCGGGATAGTCTTTGGCCCACTTTTTAAACCACCAGACCATCTCGGTGTAGGTATGATAGTGTTTAAAGTCCAAAACTCCCTCTTGAAGCGGTTTTATTTCGTCATAAAAACTTTTTGGAAAAAAACTCGGTCCATGGCGGAATCCCTCGACTGTCCAATATTTTGTTTCTTTTTGTCCTTCAGATTGATCTTGTGCGTGGATCAAACAGAAAGAAAAGACAACACAGCAGAGTGTGGCCGTGATCAAAAGAATCCTTTTTTTTGTTTGGCTCATTTTGTTCTCCTTCTTTTGTAAAAGTCGAGATATACCTAAGCTGTAACGATGCCTAGGGGTTTGCGTGTTTTCCATTTGCCGCGTGTAAAATCAGGAAATTCGATGGACATACTGTTTGCGGCTATGGATTTTTCACTCAGAGCGACGACGGCGCTGATTGTGGCTCCATCATACACGTCTGAATCGGTGGGTTTGCCCTCCCTGAGACACTGGATTAGGCGGTAGTCCTCGATAAAATCCATTCCTCCGTGTCCGGCACCCTCTGCCTTTTCTTCCAGAGATGTGAGAAGAGGATGTTTATACTGTTCGGAGTATTCGGAAAGATCTGCCCATACATGACGCCGCGAAGTTCCCTCAATGAAAATTTTCTGTTCTGGATATTTCCGAGCCAATCCTTTTGTACCCTGGATCAAAATTTTGCGGCTGTAAGGACGCGGTGAGTTGGTATCGTGTGTGATTAAAATGGACTGACCTTTGTTCGTTTTAATCAAGGTATTGATTACATCTCCTAAGGCATAATCTGTTTTAGCCAAAGGATGGTCTTTTCCATGCCGTTTGATGGCCTCCAGTTTCAAGCTGAGGGAAGGACTGGGACTGCTCATCGAGACAAGGTATTCGAATTTGTTTCCGCGTGTGATATTCATCCACTGGGAGACCGGGCCGAGACCATGAGTGGGGTAGAGGTCGGCATTGCGTTTGATGGAGTACTGAAGACGCCAGTCGGGAGGATAGTAGGCCTCTCCGAACTTCCAGCCTCTCAGGTCATGCAGATAACCGCATTCTGCATGGAGCAGCTCTCCGAACAGGCCTTGACGCACCATATTCAACAGCATCAGCTCGGTCCTGTCATAATTACAGTTTTCCATGGTGCAGCAGTGCTTTTTAAATTTTTCAGAGGCCTCAACCAGTTCCCAACATCCCTCAATCGTAATGGCACCGGGAACCTCTGAGGCTGCGTGTGAGCCCGTCTGCATGGCTTTAACCGAAATAGGGACATGCCATTCCCACGGGGTGGCATTATAGACCAGGTCCAAATCTTCGGTATCACACATACGTTTGAAATCTTCCGTACCTTTTGTATAGGCGGCCGGCTTTGGTTTTTCGGCTTTTTCACATTGTTCTTGAGCCCAGAGGGTCCGTTCTTCCCTGATGTCACAGACGGCTTTAATTTCGACTCCCTCGATGCGAAGCAGGTTTCGGAAGTGGCCGCTGCCCTGGTTACCGATGCCGACATAGCCCACCCTGACCGTTTCAATGGGTTTGGACGCCAGATGTTCTATAGGATCTGTTTTTATTTGAGGCAAAGGGAGACTTCTTTTACTGCCAAGAGCGATATTGCCTAAAGCTATTCCCAAACTGGCCGAACTGCTTTTTTTAAGAAAATCCCTGCGATTTAACTTATTTTTCATAATAATACTTCCTTTAATCTAAAAACATTACTACTCTCCCATCCCCTCCAGGCTTTCCCCCTCCAGTCGAGCTACAATCACGGCTCCGCAGCTGTCGCTCCAGATATTGACGGTCGTGCGAAACATATCCAAAATCCGGTCCACAGCAAGAATGATAGCCACGCCTTCAAGGGGCAGGCCCACGGCTCCAAGGATGATGGACATCATAACCATCCCGCTCATGGGCACGCTGGCGGCACCGATGGATGCCAGCAGTGCAGTGATAACAATGATGATCTGTGCAGTGAATGTCAGCTCAAATCCGTAGACTTGGGCGATAAATATTGTGGCCACACACTCATAGAGAGCGGTTCCATCCATATTGACTGTGGCCCCGATGGGAAGGGTAAAACCGGCGATTTTTTTTGACACTTTTGAATGGCCGGTCACGGCTTTCATTGTCAGGGGGAGTGTCACCATTGTGGAGCAGGTGGAAAATCCAAAAATTAAGGCTTGAGTCATTCCCTTAAAGTGTTTGATAGGATTGACTCTTCCAACAAGCACAAGCAAAAGGGGAAGATTGACGGTTGCATGAATAAGCAGTCCCATAATAACGACAATAAAATAGAAGCCCAAAGAGCGGAATGATTCAAAACCCGTTTTGGCGACAATCCTTGCGATAATGCCAAAAACGCCCAGCGGAGCACTCCAGACAACAAACAGTGTGAGTTTCAACATCACCTCAAAGGCAGCTTGAAAGAACTCACTCAGTTGGGCCTTGGGCTTTTCATTCAGTTTGGTAATAAAAAAAGCGAAAAGGATAGAAAAAAAGATGACCGGCAGGACTTCGCCTTGAGCCATAGAGGCGAAAGGATTTTCCGGAATGATATTGAGCAGTAAATCTTTTAGGCTCTGCTGAGAGGCCGTGATTAGAACAGGGACCTCTTCCAGACCGATATTTGCCCCGACACCGGGTTTTAAAAAATTGACCAAAATTTGTCCGGTCAGAATAGCCATCAGGCTGCTGATGATGTAATAGCTGAATGTTTTTAACCCTAAACGGCCCAAGTGTCCGACTCCGACGACGGCGGATATGATGGACGTGATGATCAAGGGCATGATGGCCATTTTCAAGAGTCTTAGAAAAAGTTCTGCAAGTATTTCGGCAATAGGTAAAATTCCTTCACCAAAAATCCACCCTGCAGCGATGCCCAAGAAAAAGCCGATAAAAATGAAATGAGTCAGAGTGATCTTTTTATTTTTTATTTTCATCCGCCGTCCGTGAATCTGAAGAGACCATATCATACCCAAAACAGTCAGGTCAATTCGATTTATTTGACTTAATATTTTAAAATATCAAAGACTTTAGAATTTTTTGCGTGTATGATGATGTGAAGAAAAAAGTGAAAAAAGCATTCATCAAGGGCCCCATACTGCAGTTTGTTATTCTTTTGGGATTGTGGCTTGTTTTGAGTGGAAAATATGATTTACTTCACATAAGTCTTGGAGTGTTCTCTGCTTTTCTTGTTACGGTCATCCAGCTGAGGATAAACAGATATCTTTACTATCAGAAAAAGATTGCTGATGAGCATTCTCTGAGCTGGAGCCGCCTGCTTCTCTATGTCCCTTGGTTGATCTGGCAGATTATTTTGTCCAGCCTTCAAGTTGCGTATGTTGTCCTGCATCCCCGGATGCCCATCAATCCTAGTCTTTTGAAATTCAAGACCAAACTCCCAAATATTGCCGCCAGAGTGATACTTGGAAATTCCATCACTTTAACTCCCGGTACTCTGACCATCAATATCGATGATGATGAATTTCTCGTCCATACATTAACAGATGCATCTCATTCCGGAATAGTAGATGGTTCATTACCTAAACAGGTTGCAAAGCTCTATCATCGCCGGCCGACAACGGTCATCGATGACATTCGTATAGAAAAGAGGGTCAAGTGGAAATAATGCACGATTTTTTCACTTATTTTGCCGTTGTTCTGGCAGTTATTATCTTTATCCCTTTGTATCGGGTCTTGACAGGGCCTCGGCTGATGGACCGTATGTTGGGGGCCGGAGCCATCGCCACTAAGACGATGGTCATCATTCTTCTCATGGGATTCATATTTGATCGTGAAGATATGTTTATTGATATCACATTGGCCTATGCGTGCTTAAATTTCATCACGGTGATCGCCGTGGCCAAGTATATCGAAACAAGGACACATAAAAGATAATGAGTTTTTTTGATCTGCTGTCCATCCCATTGATTTGTGCGGGTGCTTTTTTCCTTCTCGTTGGAAGTATAGGCCTGATCCGGCTTCCGGATTTTTATTCACGAAGCCATGCTACCGGGAAGGCCGATACATTGGGAATCCTTCTGATATTGAGTGGTTTCATTATGTTTGAAGGATTGACTCTAAATAGCGCAAAAATGCTGATCATTCTTTCCTTTGTGGCGCTGACCAATCCTACGGCCACTCATGCCCTGGCCCGGGCGGCCTTTTTCTTTGGCGTTAAACCAAAGTTTATAGAAGATTCTAAAAAAAAACCGGAAAAATAGATGCACTGGGAAATTGAAATCACTCTCCTTATTATCCTGATCCTTGCGGCTCTGATTTCCCTTACGATACGCAACCTGCTCACGGCTGTCGTGACTCTCACCGTTTTCAGTTTCGCCGCCGCTCTGCTCTATATCGTTATGGGGGCCATAGATGTGGGATTTACAGAAGCCGTTGTCGGAGGGGGAATAACCGGTGTGTTATTGGTTGTGCTCATTTTTAAAACATCCCGAAGGAGTTCTGATTGAAATACATTAACGCCTTCATATTACTCGTTTTCCTTTCTCTGCTGATCTATGCCTCAACCGGACTTCCAAATAGAGGGGACATCGACGCTGTCGTCAACCGGGATAGAAGTCCCTCAGGCACTCAGAATGCTTCTTCTTATTACATCCGAAATGCCTATAAAGATACACATACTCCAAACATGGTCACAGCCATTTTGGCCGATTACCGAGCCTTCGATACACTGGGAGAGGAAACAGTGATATTGACTGCTGGACTCATTTGTTTTTTACTTTTGCGGAAGAGGCGAAAAGACGATGAAGAGTAATGCAGATAATCCGATCACCACTTTGATCAGTTCGATCGTGGCTCCATTCATCCTTCTTTTTGGGATGTATATCATTGTCCATGGTCACTACAGCCCCGGAGGTGGATTTCAGGGAGGAGCCATGCTGGCTGCGAGTGTTATTCTCTTACGCTTGGTGCTTGGGAGTGAGATCGGCCAGCTGCAGTTCAAAAGCACTTGGGGAACCCCTTTGGGATCGCTTGGGGTTCTGATCTATTTTGGTACGGGTTTGGCGGCTGTTTTTTTTGGAGGGACGTTCCTCAACTATCATTTTTTGCCCATAGCACAGGAGGCCTCTATGAAGAGGTCTTTTGGGATATTGTTTGTTGAGATTGGAGTTGGTCTGGCTGTAATGGCCATTTTGATTGCTATTTATGATGACTTACTAGGGGAGGAGCCCGATGATTGATGTTTTTGTAGGTCATTATTCCTATTGGTTTATTTTGGTGCTTTTGGTTATCGGTCTCTACGGAATAATTTTCAAAAAGAATCTTGTAAAGAAGGTCATAGGTCTATCTATTTTCCAGGTCGCCATCATTCTTTTTTATGTGGCCGGTGCATCCAAGTGGACGGCTACCGTTCCCGTGCTCGAACATGGTGTTCAACCGGAGGTTACGGTTCAGTACATCAATCCTCTTCCCCATACTTTAATGCTCACGGCCATTGTTGTTGGTGTCGCCATCAGCGGAGTGGCCTTTGCTTTAATTATCCGGATATACCGACGGTACAGGACTCTGGATGAAGACACTCTTTTGAAGTACATGAATGATGATAAAGAATAACGCACCCGCGCTGGCTCCATTGATATTCCTTTTTGCAGGAATCATTATTCCTTTGGTAGCCTTAAAACTCCGTTCTTTAGCCTACTATGTTGCGCTTGCCGCCACTCTTGCTGCCACCATCGTTTCCATATTTAATTTATTTTCTGTATTAGAAACTGGCCCGATCCGATATTATTTCGGAGGATGGCCTCCTCCAATTGGGATAGAATATGTCCTCGACCCGCTGTCTGCATTTTTGACCGCCGTCATCAACGGGATTACATTTATCGTGCTGATCCATGCCGGAAAAATAGTCGAAAAGGAAATCCTGGAACACAGGAGAGTCCCTTATTATGCCCTTGTCATGCTGTTCCTCTGTGGCTGTAATGGAATTATTTTGACGGGAGATTTTTTTAATCTCTATGTATTCCTGGAGATCTCTTCCTTGGCCCTCTACGGTATGGTTGCCGCAGGGGACAAAAAAGCTCCTATTTCTGCCTTCCGCTATCTTATTATGGGGACGGTTGGTGGTGGATTCTATCTTCTTGGAGTGGGTTTTCTTTATTTCCATACAGGCTCCCTAAATATGGCTGATATCAAAGAGATTCTTCCGGTTCTGGGAACGAATCCTGTGGTGATTGTGGCCTTATCCCTGATGATCCTGGGATTGGGCATCAAGATGGCCCTTTTTCCACTTCACGGATGGCTTCCTGATGCCTACACTCATGCTCCCTCAGCATCGTCTTCGATCATGGCTCCTATCGGAGTGAAAATCGGGGCCTATGGGATTCTCCGTATTCTCTTATTTGTGTTCGGAATAAAATTTGTAACACAAGTTTTTCCGATCGCTCAAATAATTACTTGGTTGTCCGCAGCCGGTATCATCTACGGATCGATCATGGCCATTTCTCAGGACGAGATGAAAAGGATGCTGGCCTACAGCAGCATTTCTCAGATAGGTTATATCGGACTCGGCATCGGCCTTGCCAATCCCTTCGGGATTATCGGTGCTGTTCTTCACATCTTGAATCATGGATTAATGAAAGCCTGTTTGTTTTTGGTTGCAGGGAATTTTCGTATGAAGCTGGGCCACTCGAATATTAATGACTTTAATGATACGTTGCGGAAAAAGATGCCGTGGACGACAGCGGCTTTTGCTGCCGGGGCCTTGGCCATGGTCGGTATCCCCCCAACGGTTGGGTTTTTCAGTAAATGGTACCTTGTCCTCGGTACGATAGAAAATAAAAGCTGGCATTTCTTGGTCGTCATTCTATTGAGCAGTCTGCTGAATGCTGTTTACTTTTTTCGCATTATTGAAAAAATATATTTTAAATCCCAACATGGAAGTCAGGTGAATGAGGAAAAACAACCCATAAAAAGAAGTGAAGTCACGGCCTCCATGCTTGTCCCGACTCTTGTTCTGGCTGTGGCCTTGTTTATCTTCGGGCTTTTGAATACGTTAATTGTGAAAGGTGTTTTGATGAAAGCTCTACCGCCTGGGATGTGATATCGTGATGAATATGTCGGATATTTACACATCGGCCGTTCCACTGTATGCGGTACTGGTGTCTCTTGCCGCCGTCCCTCTGATCATTTTAAGCGCTAAAAGACCGAACCTCAGGGAGTTCTGGACTATTGCAGCCGGTGTTGTCAAATTCATTCTGGTCCTGACTCTGCTTCCGGGTGCCCTTCAAAACCGGGTGGCAACCGTTCATCTTTTTGAGATTACGCCAAATATTCAATTGGCTCTGAAGGCGGATGCGGTGGGTGTATTTTTTGCTATTGTGGCTTCGGGATTATGGATTCTCACTTCCTTTTTTTCCATAGGATATATGAGGGGTTTGGGGGAACATAAACAAACCCGGTATTATTCCTATTTTGCGATCTGTCTTTCCTCAACTATTGGCATCGCATTTGCAGCTAATCTTGTGACCTTTGTCCTATTTTATGAAATCCTGACCATTGCCACCTATCCTCTTGTCATCCACAAAGAAACCAAAGAGGCCATTTATGCCGGACGAAAATATTTGGCTTACACTCTGACAGCCGGTGTGTTTTTGATAGCGGCTGTTGCATGGACTCATCAATTAAATGGAAATCTGGATTTTGTTCCCGGAGGACTGCTCCAGGGACTCGCTCTGACAGCTGGCCAGGTCGTGCCTCTCTTTCTTCTTTTTATTGCCGCTGTTGGCGTAAAGGCCTCCATTATGCCTTTACACAGCTGGCTTCCAACGGCAATGGCCGCACCCACTCCGGTCAGTGCTCTCCTGCATGCTGTAGCCGTGGTCAAAGCCGGAGTATTTGGGATAATTCGTGTGTCCATGTTTATCTTCGGGCCTAGTATTATGGTGCAGTTCGGTTTAAACAGGATACTTATTGTTTTGGCGGTGTTCACCATTTTGGCTGGATCACTTCTGGCCCTAAAGCAGGATAATCTCAAGAAAAGGTTGGCGTATTCGACGGTTGCACATCTGTCGTATATTGTTTTGGGAGTGGGGATTATGAGTTCGACCGCTTTGATTGGAAGTCTGCTTCACATTGCATTTCATGCCACGATGAAGATCACTCTGTTTTTTTGTGCCGGGGCGATCTATGTCCATTACCATAAGGAGAATATCAGTGAGATGGATGGGATTGGAAAAGTCATGCCTTGGACAATGGGGGCTTTTACCATTGCGTCAATGGGGTTGGCCGGGATCCCTCCCGTTAACGGATTTATCAGCAAATGGTATCTCGGTGTTGGTGCTGTCGAGTCCGGACAGTTCCTTCTCATTGTTGTTCTCGTAATCAGCGGCGTTCTCAATGCGGCCTATTTTTCACCCATCGTGTATCGTTCTTTTTTCCGAAAGGGACAAGCGCAGGAAAAATATGAAAAAGAAAAAACAGCGATGGTTGTTCCACTTGTATTAACGGCCTGTCTTTCTCTAATTTTCGGCCTGTTCCCAAATTTGTTTTTCAGTTTTTTCAAGCTTGCAGTTCAGGCCGCCACAGGAATTTTCGGAGGACCTCTGCCGTGAAAAAATGGGTCATTTTGATTCTTTTCCTTCTGGCACTCCTGTCCCTTTATGCTGAGCTGGGGCATTCTGTGGATCCCGGACATGGACACTGGTGGAACAAGATTCCTGGATTTTTTATTTTTTTTGGATTGTTGGGATGTATTCTCCTCATCCTTGTGGCCAAGGCACTTGGGAAATTTTGGTTAACCAGAGACGAAAACTATTACGATGATAAATAATCTGGTTATTCCCCCGGCTTTAGTGATGGTGTTTGGAGCTTTGTTGATCCCCTTCGTCCCAAAAAAAATGCGTTCCGCGGCCTTTGTGTTCTTTCCATTGGCTACTTTGCTCTATGTCTGGACCCTCCCGGTGGGGACAACACTTGTCACTCATGTCATGAATTATGAACTGATCCTTTGCCGCGTGGATGCCTTAAGCAGGATTTTTGGAATTATTTTTGCTTTTATCGCATTTGCGGGTAGTCTTTATTCCTTTCATTTAAAAGAAAGCTTCCAACATTGTGCGGCCCTTCTATACGGCGGAAGCGCTCTTGGTGTGATTTTTGCCGGTGACTTTTTTACACTCTTCATCTATTGGGAAATTATGGCCGTAGCTTCGACGGTTCTCATTTGGGCGAGGCGCAATAAAGATGCAAAAAAAGCAGGTTTCCGTTATTTCATCTATCACGTGTTTGGCGGCGGAATTCTATTTATGGGCATTTTGATGCATTTTTCAGAAACCGGGAGTCTTTCAGTGACTCCATTGACCCAAGGAGGTCCTCTCAGTTCCTGGCTGATACTCCTGGGTGTTATCATTAATGCCGCGGTTCCTCCTTTTCATACCTGGCTGGCCGATGCGTATCCTAAGGCTACTATCACCGGTGCGGTGTTTCTCAGTGCTTTCACCACGAAAACAGCGGTTTATGTTCTTATTCGTATTTTTCCAGGCTGGGAGATTCTTCTTATTTTGGGGACAATTATGACCCTGTACGGTGTTATTTTCGCTGTCCTGTCTAACGATCTCCGTGGAATACTGGCCTACCATAT
>JAZFSR010000175.1:0-4758 GCA_036446295.1 Candidatus Aminicenantaceae bacterium | reverse complement strand
TTTTATCGAAACACTCCCCTCTCTGCAACCAGTTTTGAAGCCAGACATTGAAAACATGAATTATTTTGAATTAAAGGGACATCATACTTAATTCCGCATGAATTAAGTATGATGTCCCTTTAATTCAAAATAATTCATGTTTTCAATGTCTGGCTTCAATCCAGTTGAATTAAGGCAATAATTAATATATCGTTATCATCCAATAAATAATATTAATAGGGCCTGGATGAAATCCCCCGTTTCTCAAAGAGTTCGCACATTCATTTTTATCGGCGAACTTGTGTTTGTCGCCGCTCTTTTCGTGATCTATTTCAGCTCGCAGTCCCTACAAAGCAGCCGTCATCTCTGGGTATTGTTCCTCTATTCCATCCCCGGAAATTTTCTCATCGATGTCATTCCCTATGATCCGGCAATCATCTTATTTGCCAGATTCCATGAACCCCTCATCATCGCTCTCGTTGGAGTAGCCGGGATCCTGGCCAGCGAAACCATCAACTATACTTGTTTTGAATACATCGTCGATCGAAAATTCTTCGACAAAGTCCTCAAACACAAATTCATCGTCAAGATTACGCGGCTTTTTAACAAGGCGCCTTTCCGGACGATGGTGATCGTGGCCTTTACGCCCATTCCCATCTATCCTTTTCGGTTCCTTGTCGTCATGGCCCGCTTCCCACTCCTCAAGTACCTCCTTGCCCTCCTTATCGGACGGCTGCCGCGCCTCTATCTGATCGCCCTCTTCGGCCACCTTGTCGCCCTCCCCGGATATGCCTACCTCATTATCTTTATCGTTCTCTCTCTTTTGATGTATCTCCCCCTGTTCAAACTTATTCCCAAAAAACAGCACAAGGAACAAACACCATGACCCCTAAAGCCCTGGTCACAGGTTCAACAGGTTTTATCGGAAGTCATCTGGTCGAATATCTGTTGGCATTAAACTGGGATGTCACCTGTTTTATCCGGCCAAAAAGCAAGACAAAAATTCTCTCGGGCCTTCCCGTCCGAATCCTCAATGGAGATATCGACGATATGCCTTCCCTTGAGAAAGCCGTTCATGGTCAGGATTATATCTTTCATGTCGCCGCGCGCATCCGGTCGGCCCCGTTAGACACCTATGACCGTGCCAATCACCAATTCACAAAAAACCTGGCTTTGGCCTCACTCAACTCCAACCCTAATCTCAAAAGATTTGTCTACACCTCCTCCATTGCAGCCTCCGGGCCATCTCCTCCCGGCTCCTGTTCGAATGAAACACAAATCTGCTGCCCTACGTCCCGATACGGAAAGAGCAAGCTGCGTGGAGAGGAAGCTCTCTGTGCAATATGGGATAGGCTTCCCGTCACGATCATCCGGCCTCCCAACGTATATGGGCCCAGGCAGGTGGAAACCGAACTCCTCATAAAAATCATCAAAAGGAGAATAGTGCCTCTTTTCAAAAATGGAGCCGGTTCGACCAGCCTCATCTATATCCATGATCTTGTTGAGGGAATCATCCAGGCCTCACTCTCTCCTCAAACTATCGGCCAGATCTATTATCTGACGGATGGAGTCGACTACTCCTGGAGAAAGATTATTCTTGCCGTTAAAGATCAAGTCCTGGGAACATCCCTTTTTCTTCCTCTCCCCGAAAAAGTCATTTATTTATCGGCTTGGATCATCGATATTCTCAAGTCCACAGGCATCATCAGTATCCATTTCGGCCGGAGAGTATGGCGGGGGATGATCCAGACACCTTGGATTTTCTCCTCTGCCAAAGCCCAAAAAGATTTCGGTTTTAAAGCTCGCCATTCCCTCCAGGCTGGCCTAAAGGAAACGATCTGGTTCTACAAACCATCCGGCTCCTAAAAAACTCATTGCCGCAGCCCGCGTATTCTGGTAAAAATAAACACATAAAGATCCATTCCATGGCTCAAAAAACAATCTCCTGCATTATCAATCCCGCCGCAGCAAACCACAAATGGAGAAAGCACAAAAAGATGAGGACATATCTCCAGCGCCATATCCCGGGTCGAATATTCGACAGTTATCAGGATAAGGCCGGCACCATTCAAAAAGCAAAAAATTTAAGCCGGGAAAGTGATGTTTTGATCGCCGCTGGAGGAGACGGCACAATCGCCGACGTCATTCAAGGCATCATGGAGGCCAACAGGGGAAAAAACACTGCTCTGGCCGTAATCCCTCTTGGAAGCGGAAATGCCTTCCGTAAATCCCTGGGAATCCCTCTGAGCGTACGAAAATCTCTCCAGCTCATCGAGCACGGACAAAAAAAAGAGATCGATCTCATCGATATCGAAGGACACGCCGGCACATTCGGAAGCATTGGAGGCAGCGCACAAATCACCTACGAAAAAAATCAGCACGGCATCCCCGGTTTTTGGGGGCATCTGAAAGCAGGATTAAACATGTTCAAGCTCCCCCAAAAAGAATTTAACGTCGAACTCTTCGAGGGAGTGGATGATGACGGAGTGTCCTTTGAGAACAAATCCATGTCCATTCAGGCTCTTGACTGTATTTTCGGAAAGACAAACTACTTTGGCTACAACTGGAAAATTGCACCTCAAGCCGTTGCCGATGACGGCTTTATCGACATCACATTTTTTGAGATCACCCCCACTCAGTATCTGTTTGCATTCCCCCGCATCTATTTAGGCACATTTCAAAAAAAACTAGCCCACTTTAAAGCAAAAAAAGCTGTCTTTAAAGGCCGTGATCTTCATGTCCAGTACCACGGGGAGCACCTCGGGATAAGAGACAAAATCACCTTGACCATAATGCCCCGCGCGCTCACCGTTTTCGTCCCTTAAAACGCACACTCTCAACGTCATTGACCTTGACAAGAAGACACAATTCGGGTATAAATTCTCTGTCCAATTAGAGGAGGTGAGTTTAGTGGCTTTTGTTGTCATAGACGATAGCGAATCTATCGAATCTGCACTCAAACGGTTTAAAAGAAAAGTACAGCAGGAAGCGATCATTAAAGAGATCAAAAAGCATTCTGTTTACTACAAACCCGGCGAGAAGCGGCGGATGAAAGAAATCCAGGCCCGCAAGCGGATGAGAAGGCGCTTACGAAGAGAACGGTACTTCGAATACTAAAAACACACCTTTGGAACTCCAGCCTGAAACTCAAACGGCCAAGAAACCCTCGTGGCTAAAGGTCAGATTCCCGTCGCACAAGAATTTTTTTTATGTCTCCAACCTCATAAAAGAAAAAAACATCCACACCATCTGCCAGAGTGCCAAGTGTCCTAATATTTCTGAATGCTGGTCACACAAGACCGCTACATTCCTCATCCTGGGCGACACCTGCACTCGGAATTGCGGATTTTGTGCGGTCAAAAAAGGAGCTCCATCTTCTTCTCTTTCTGATGAAGCCTCTCATATAGCCGAAACAGTGTCTCTCATGGGCCTGAATTATGTCGTCATCACATCTGTCACTCGGGATGATATGGAGGACGGAGGAGCTTTTAGGTTCGCAGAGACAATATCCAAGATAAGAGAGACATCTCCTCAAGCCAAAGTTGAAGCTCTGATACCGGACTTTAACGGAAACACCTCCGCACTCCAAACGGTTATAGACGCCCATCCGGATATCCTCAACCATAATCTGGAGGTACCGGTTTCCCTCTATCCTCTCATCAACCGGCCCAAATCTTTTTATGACCGGTCGCTCGGCATTCTCAAAACGGCCGCAAAAAAAGGGATGGTCACCAAGTCGGGGCTGATGATCGGCTTAGGAGAAAAAATGGAAGATATTCTCCAAGTGTTTTCCGACCTCAAACACGCCGCATGCAAACTCCTCACTTTAGGTCAGTATCTCCAGCCCACTCAAAAACATATCCGTGTCCAGAAATACTATTCCCCACTCGAGTTCAAACAGCTCGGACAGATCGCTTTCGATTTTGGTTTCAAGGATGTTGTCTCGGGGCCACTCGTAAGAAGTTCTTTTCAAGCGCAAAAAATGTATGATTCTGTCCATGAAAATGTGATATAAGACTAGAAATGCGTTATTTGATTTTCACAGATATCCACGGCAATCTCGAAGCCTTCCTCGTTTTCTTGAAATTTGCCCAAAAGCATAAAATCGACCGTTATTTATTTCTGGGAGACTTGGTGGGATATGGGGCTTCACCCAATGAGATAATCCAGAAAATCAAGGGTTTGAAACCGTTATCCTCAATCCGGGGCAACCACGATAAAGCCGTCTGTGAAATCGAGACGGTTCAGACTTTTAATCCCATTGCCATTTCGGCCATACACTGGACAAGACAGAATATATTGAAAAAAAACTTCACGTATCTCGAGCGGCAAAAAAAGGGCCCCCTCGTCATTAACGATGAAATTTCCGTCTGCCATGGGGCACCGTTCGATGAAGATCACTATATCTTTGGAGAATTTGATGCTGCGGAAGCTTTCCTGCATGTCAAAACCCATATCTGTTTTTTCGGCCACACACATTTTCCATTTGTTTACACGGAAAAAGATCATTTTGTAGAAGGCACTTTTCTTACCGGTAATTCAAATGAAATCAAGATCGAAAAGGGCACAAAATACCTCATCAATCCGGGCTCGATCGGCCAGCCTAGAGACAGAAATCCCCGTGCCGCCTGTGCCATCTATGATTCAAAAACAAAAAAACTCAAATTTTTCCGTCTTGAATATGATATTGGCGAAGCACAGAGAAAAATCATTGCAGCCAATCTTCCGCCTGCCCTTGCCGACCGCCTGGGTGTCGGCATCTAGGCCAGAATGATCACC
>JAZFSR010000174.1:0-6799 GCA_036446295.1 Candidatus Aminicenantaceae bacterium | reverse complement strand
TGTTTAAAAATAAAATATTATAAAGGACAAGACACATGAATCAAACCATAAGACCTAAACTGGAATTACTCAATGAGTCGTTGATCGAAAAGATCATTCAGGAAGCTTTTATCTTACTCGAAAGAGAAGGGATTTTTGTCGAGAATGAAGAAGCGCAGGAACTTTTTAAGGCCGCCGGTATGAAAGTTGACTCATCGACGCAAAGAGTTTATCTGACACCTCAACTCGTCCACGACTCCCTGGCTACAACTCCGGCAAAGATCAAACTCTACGACAGATCCGGAGAAAAAGAATTTATTGTTGGAGACGATAATGTCCACTTTGATCCGGGTTCTGCTGCCGTAACCATCCTTGATCATAAGACTCAAGCACAGAGAAGAGCCGACACGATGGATGTCGTCAATTTTGTTAGAGTGACGGACGGAATGAAAAATATCGAGTTCCAGAGCACCGGGCTCATCAGCCAGGATGTTCCCGAAGTCATCGGTGATGCTTACAGGATGTATCTCGGACTTCAATATTCTACAAAACCCATGGTGACAGGGACCTTCCGTGTGGAAGGATTCAAACCCATGCTTGATATGTTGGTAGCTGTCAGAGGCAGTAAAGAGAAGCTGGCAGAAAAACCTCTTGCTATTTTTGACGCCTGCCCCTCCCCTCCACTCAAATGGAGCAATCTAACAACCCAATCACTGATCGACAGCGCACGGGCGGGAATCCCCTCCGAACTTATATCTATGGGTATGACAGGCGCTACGTCTTTGATCACGATCACGGGAACACTCGTCCAGCACGTGGCCGAAAACCTTACGGGCCTCGTCATCTGCCAGCTGGCCAAACAAGGCGCTCCGGTTATTTTTGGAGGTTCTCCCTCGAGCTTCGATATGAGAAAAGGTACCACGCCTATGGGAGCCATTGAGACCATGATGATCGATTCAGGATATGCTCAGATCGCCAAACATTTTAATCTGCCGACACATGCCTACATGGGATTGAGTGACGCAAAAACCAATGATAACCAGGCCGGCTTGGAAACAGGTATCGGCGCTATTGTTGGAGCTCTTTCCGGAGTCAACGTGATTTCAGGTCCGGGCATGATGGATTTTGAAAGCTGCCAGAGCCTTGAGAAGCTCGTGATAGATAACGAAATCGCCGGAATGGCCCTCAGACTGATCAAAGGTGTTACACAAAGAGATGATCCCATCGCCACTCATATGTTTGAGAATATCACGAAGGAAATGGAATTTTTGTCCACTCCCCACACGAGAAAATGGTATAAAGAAGAGCACACCTACCCACTGTTGATCGATCGGGATACCTATGATACCTGGGTTTCACTCGGGAAAAAATCCATTTCCGAAAGAGCTGCGGACGAAGTGGACAAACTCCTGAGTGAACCAGCTGAATCTACGCTGGATGAAAACACGCGGAAAGAACTGCACGATATCATGCTCAAGGATGCCAAAAACAACGATCAGGACACATTACCGAAAATTTAAGGAGGAAAAAATGAGACATAAGATTTTGATTTTGCTAATGGTTTTTCTATGTTTTTCTCCAGCATATACATCCCAGTCAGACGAACTGACGTTCGACACTTACCACCGTCCCGAAAATGTCAATTCAATTCTTAGATCCTGGAACTCCAAGTACCCCCTGCTGACATCAATTATTCTCATTGGAAAGAGCGTGGAACAGACAGATTTACTGGCTCTCAGGATTGCAGCCAATACAAACAAAAGTCCGGATCCTGACTCCAGACCCGCTGTTTTTGTGACCGCCAACCTAGAAGGCTACCATCTTGTCGGCACCGAAGCGGCACTACTCCTTGCGGAAAAGCTTTTAACAAAATTCGGATCTGATGAAAACATCACTCAACTGCTAACCGATATCACCGTCTACATTGCCCCTCTTCTCAATCCCGACACGACACAGGAATATTTCGCTAGGATCCGGTATCAGCGCATACGAAATTCCGTAAGGGTCGATGACGATATGGACGATCGTGTCGATGAAGACGGATTCGACGACCTCAATAGAGACGGGATGATCACGATGATGAGAGTCAAAGATCCTGAGGGAAAATGGATCTCCGATCCGTCCGAACCCCGTTTGATGCGCTTGGCCGATCCAAAAAAGGGCGAGAGCGGAATCTACAAAATGTATTCGGAAGGCCTCGACAACGATGAAGACGGTCTGTACAACGAAGATCCACCGGGCGGGATCGAACTCAACAGGAATTTTCCTCATGACTTTGAGTTCTACATCAAAACCGCAGGACTATGGCCTGTTTCTTCTCCAGAAGTCATCTCTCTTTTTGAATTTCTTTCTGCTCATCCGAATATTAGTATGGTTCTCAATTTCTCCACAGAAAATACGTTCCTCAATCTCCAACAAACCGGACAGGCTCAAGCCGCAGCAGATAGATTTATAGTGCCCGAACCATATGTTTCGTTTTTGGGTCTGGATCCCAACAAAGAATATGGAATGCAGGAACTTATCAATATACTCAAAGGCATGAATATTGGAGGAGGGATAGAAATTAACGAAAGTCTTGTGGCCATGCTGCTCGGGCTCGGTCCTGCCATGAGTATCGATAGACAGGATATGCCCCTTTTTCAAGCCATACAAAAAGATTACAAAGAGGCTCTCAAAGAGGCCCAATTGGAACATCTTGAAAAACGGTCAAAAGGAGTAGGAAAAGGCTCGTTTACAGCCTACTGTTATTATCAACTTGGAGTTCCTGTTTTTTCGGCACATCTTTGGTCTGTTCCCGAGCCAAAAAAAGAACCTGAAAAAGAAGCTTTAACCGTAGATAAGCTTAAGAGCATGTCCAAAGAAGATTTTCTTTCTCTGGGAGAAGAAAAAATTGCGGCCTTCCTGAAAGAACAGGGCGCGCCTCCCAACGTGAATGCAGCCATGCTTATCAATATGATTGAATCCGGACAGATCACCGTGGAAAGGATGGTCGCAATGATGGATCAAATGCCTCAAAGCACAAGTACTCAGGGTGACGAGCATCCGGACGCCTATATTCTCAAATGGTCGGACTCTGCGCTTATGGGGAACGCATTTGTTGAATGGTCACCATATCTACACCCGACACTCGGTGATGTCGATATCGGCGGATTTATTCCATATTTAAAAGTGACCCCCCCCGCCGGAAATATTGAAAAAACCATTGACTTCCACTCGAATTACTACATCCGGTTGATGGAAAAACTCCCCCGATTGGAGATCAAAGACACTCGAGTCAAGGCTCTTGATGATGATCTCTTCCAGGTCACTGTCTATTTTTCCAACTCCGGTTGGTTTCCAACATCAACCGCTCAGGGACGACGGGCACAAACCGCATGGCCGATTCGTGTTGAACTTAAAACCACTGAGAGTCAATCCGTGTTTTCAGGCCGTAATGTTGTCAACATTCCTTTTATCGGAGGAAGTGGAGAAACACAAAAAGTCGAATGGACGATACAGGGAAAAAATGGATCAAAGGTCACCATAACAGCCAAATCGCCGCGTCTGAATCCGGTTCAGACAACGGTTGTTCTTAAATAGAAGGAGAGAGAAAAACATGAAAAAAACAAATATCACACGGCTACTCACGGTAATGGTTATCTCCCTGGGATTGTTTTTTCCCCTGCAAATACATGCAGCCAAGGTTAAGCTCTCCTTCGATCATTTTTACGATAATGCCGAACTCCATGAGGCTTTAAAGGCACTTGAAGACGCCTATCCGGAATTTATGGAAGTCAAATCTCTGGCAAAAACTATTCAAGGGCGTGATATATGGTCAGTAATTCTCAACAACGCCACAACAGGGCCCGCTGAACAAAAACCCGGCTACTACATCGATGGAAACATCCATGGGAATGAAATCCAGGGAACTGAAGTGGCGCTCTATGCAATCTGGTATTTGCTCGAAAATTATGGAAAATCGGATCTCGCCACGCGTCTTCTCGATGAAAAGGCATTTTATATCATTCCTACCATGAACCCGGATGCAAGAGAATATTTCATCAACAAAGAAGACTACTATCGAACGGGTCTCATTCCCATGGATGAGGATAGAGACGGAGTTGCTGATGAAGATCCTGCCGAAGATCTGAATGGAGATGGATTTATTACGCAGATGAGAAAAAAAGATCCGAATGGAATGTACAGGCTTCATCCCGAAGATTCCAGGATTCTCATCCCTGTTAGGCCCGGAGAGAAGGGAGAATACTCCCTCTTGGGCCAGGAAGGGATCGATAATGACGGTGATGGCCGGATCAATGAAGACGGCCTTGGCGGGTATGATATGAATAGGAACTATGGTTTTAACTGGCAGCCAAACTATGTGCAGCAGGGAGCCGGAGAATATCCGTTCTGTTTCCCTGAAACAATCGCTACGAGAGACTTTCTCCTGGCCAATCCCAATATCATGGGGGCACAGAATTTCCATAATTCGGGAGGAATGATTCTCCGGCCGCCGGGAGCTAAAAATATGGGTGACCTTCCCATGGCTGATACTTCTATCTACGATTACATTGGAAAAAATGGGGAAAAAATACTTCCAGGCTACAGATACATCGTCATCTATAAAGATCTCTACACCGTTTATGGAGGGAGTGTCGATTTCTTTGTCAATGTCCTGGGAGCCTACACGTTCAGTAATGAGCTGGATATGTCTCCAACATTCTCCTTCCCGATTGGGGGTGAACAGGAGAACGAGGTTGAACAGGATCCGGAAATGATCCGCATGCGCGCAATTCTTGATCAGGTCCGTCAAATGGAGTACCACGATCTTGTCCTGCTTGGAGAACATTACAGGAACTGGACACCTTACATTCATCCTCTCTATGGAGAGATTGAGATTGGTGGCATGACCAAATTTGGCTCACGCGTACCTTCCCTTTTCCAGCTGCCGGATACGTGTCACCGTAACGCCGCATTCTGTTTCTACCATGCCGACCAGCTTCCCCGTTTGAATTTTGAAAATGTTCAGGTTAAAAAGATTGATAAAGATCTCTACCAAATCGATGTGGCCATCACCAACACCCGCGTTACACCAACCATATCGTCATTAGCCGTGCAGAAAAAAATTCACCGTGCCGACCGTTTTAAAATTGATGGGACTGCCAGTCTTAGGGCAGCAGGAATTCTAACTGATAAATACCGAGGAACTACTCAGAAGATAGATACAAGAGATGATAGTGTCTGGATAACCTCGGGTGTATCGAGCTTCGGAACCCTTAACCTTCGTCTTCTCGTCAAAGGTAAGGGTGAGATCGAGCTGATCTACGATTCTCTCAAGGGAGGCACCTACACAACCACCGTCACTCTTAAGTAATTTCGTATTCCATTTTGTATTCAGGGATTTCGACATTCCAACCTTTTGTCTTGACGATATCGTCTCTTAGGCTTTGTGCTCCTTCCTTTTCTCCGTGCACAAGAAAAACCTTTTTTGGAGGAGAGGACAAACCGTCCAGCCAAGCATGAAGGGCACTCCGGTCGGCATGGGCTGAAAATCCCTCGATTTGGGCTATCTTGGCTCTGACCTTGTATGTCTGGCCGTGAATCCTCACGTCTTGTCTTCCATCAACAATAAGTCTTCCCAACGTTCCTCTGGCCTGGTATCCCACAAAAAGGATTGTGGATTCCGGACGTGAGATATTGTTGACAAGATGATGTTTGACCCGTCCTCCCGTACACATTCCTGATCCCGCCATAATAACACACGATCCACGAATCTGATTGATAGCTTTGGACTCCTGCGTTGATCTGACAAATCTCAAACCCGGGAATCGAAATGGAGACTCTCCTTCCTTAAACAACTCCAACGTCTCATCATCCAATTCCTCTTTATTCTGAAGAAAAACTTCCGTTACATCGAGGGCCATGGGACTGTCCAGGAACATCATGAGATATGGGATGCGGTCCAATCTGACCAATCGGCTCAAATGATAGAGGAGCTCCTGAGCGCGCTCGATTGCAAAAGTTGGGATAATGATATTCCCTCCGGACTTGACTGTAGAAAGAATATATTTTTCAAGCTGGGTTTCCACATCTTCCTGATCTTCATGGTCTCTGGCCCCATAAGTGGATTCCATTACAATATAATCCATAGAATCGAACACAGTTGGATCCTTGATAAGGGGTTTATCTTTTTGACCGATATCTCCCGAAATGACCATCCGTATTGTTTTTTGTTTTAACCGAATCTGCAGTTCCACCATGGCCGAACCCAAAATATGTCCAGCTTCATGGAAAACAACGGAAACATTTTGATCCAATGAAGTGGTCTGTTCATAAGGGACTTCTTCAAACTGACGGAGCGATTGTTCAGCATCTTCTACTGTGTACAATGGGTTGACCTGAAAAGGGCCTTTTCTCCCTTCTTTCTTGTGGCGTTTTCTTTTGTAGGAAGCATCTTCCTCTTGTATCTTTGCAGAATCTAAAAGAACAACCGGGAGCAGAGCTCCCGAGGCCGTTGTCATCAGGATTTTCCCCTTAAAACCGGCATGAACCAACCTGGGAATTAATCCTGCATGATCCAGATGCACATGTGTCAACAGGATATAATCGAGGGAGGAAGGAGAGACAGGAAAAGGATCCCAGTTTCTGTTTAAATAGGCCCGTTCTTGAAAAATGCCGCAGTCAACCAACAGTCGAAGCTTGTCGATCTCCAAAAAGAAACAAGATCCTGTCACCTGTTGACATGCGCCCAGAAATTGAATCTTCATCAAATATCGCTTTTCCTAGTCAGGATGAAAAGAAGTCTATCAATTCCCTCCTCATGTGTCCACTTGAAAAAAGG
>JAZFSR010000173.1:0-2750 GCA_036446295.1 Candidatus Aminicenantaceae bacterium | reverse complement strand
CTACGATGTTATCCCGAGAATTAGATTCTTTGTTCCAGAAGATTTCCGCGTTAATCCTTTCCTCCAGTACACCATCTCAGGAGATTACACTCTGCATAAGCTCAGAGAACTTGTCAAAGACAAGCTAGAAATTGGAATAGGCTCCATAAAGGGGATTGCGAGTATCGAAGTGACAGGTGGTGCCGATCCCGAGATACAAATTCTTCTGGATGAGAATAAACTCAAAGCCCTCAGTATTCATCCCTACGCGATCAGCAATGCACTCCGCCAGAGACTCCGCACGTATCCTGCCGGGACAGTGACAAAAGGGAGCCAGGAGTTCATTTTTAAGATCAGTGATCCTGTGGGAGGGATCAGAGAGCTGGGGGATATTGTTGTGGCTCGTTCCGGAACCAATCCGGTTAAATTAAAGGATGTAGCAGAAATTCTTCCCTCCTTTAAGGATATCTACAGTATAAATCGGATCAATGGGCAGCCAACAATCCGGATGACGATCACCAAGGAAAAGGGGATGAGTACCTTGAAGGTGGCCCGGACCGCCAAAAAGAAACTGGAAGTGATTCAGCAGGATCTGCCCCCTGACCTTATTTTCCGCGTGGTGGATGATGAGAGCAAAGAGATTCAGGAAAATCTGAACGAGATCTATCTGCTTGTAGGGATCATCACTATTGTGATTTTCATCCTGGTTTTTATAGTTTTGAGGAGTTTCCAGCCATCACTTCTCATTTTGTCGTCAATTGTATTTTCAGTCTTGATAACTTTTAACTTGATCTATCTTTTTAAAGTCTCCATTAACATTTTGACTTTGGGTGGACTGGCACTCGGATTTGGCCTTTTTGTGGACAATTCGATTGTGGTGTTCGAGAATATTCTTCGGTTGAGGGAAAGGGGGATTCCTCCTATTCAAGCCGCCATCCAGGGTTCAAAGGAGGTTTTTCTCCCGGTTTTAGCGGCGACATTGACGACCATGAGTGTCTTTTTCTCTTTTGCGTATTTTCAGGGACGGTTAAAAATATATTATCTCCCGTTGGCTATTGTGATCACATCCGCATTGGCGGCTTCTCTTCTCGTCTCTTTTTCGCTGATACCGGCCATGAGCCCAAAACTCATTAAAAAGAGAAGAAAAAAAATAGAAAAGCCACCCAGGGACACATATGAGAAAGTGATGAAGGTTTTTATCCGCCATCCTCTGGAAGTGGTCCTTGTTGTGGGGCTGATCTTTTTAGGCGCCTACAAGTGGTTTAAATCCGAAGTCACCATAGGACCGTTCTTCTCCTCCGGTTTGCGCCAGGAACTGAGTGTCCGCATTGGGATGCCGGCCGGTACTCCCATCGAACGGACGGATGAAGTGACTCAGAAATTCGAAAAAAAAGTTTTAGAAGGCACCTATGAAAAAGAGATGAATACGTCCATAATGTCCGATCGGGCATACCTGCGGATTAAATTTCCCTCCGAAATTGAGTATTCTTATCGACCGTACCTTCTTAAAGAAGAATTGATCCAGCTGGCTACCAATTTTGCCGGCATCAACATTTCTATCTCTGGCTTCGATCCTCAAGGCTACTATTCCCGTGTGTCCAGTGGTCCCTATCTCGGTTCCAGTATCAAATTTTATGGTTACAATCTGAAAAAGCTGAAAGAGATTACATCCAATCTAGATCGGGATCTTAAAAGAAATCCGCGTATAAAGGAGTCCCGGATTACATCCAGCCGCTATTCATGGGGAAACCTGGATTCTTTTGAGTATGTGCTCAAGCTCGATCGTGAAGCGATGAGACAATACAATCTGGATCCGTCTTTCCTCTATTACCACATCGGCACTCTTATTGCGGGCAGGGCGTTTTCCATGATGAGAACAAAAATTGGAGGGAAGGAAATCGATCTCTCGATCAAATTCCCCGAATCGGCGTGGATAGATATGAAGAATCTTCAGGATTCTCTCATCCAAACACAGGGCGGAGAATATGTCCGTCTGGGAGAGATTTCATCGATTACCGAAAATCCTATTGCCAGTTCCATAGACAGAGAGAATCAGCAGTTTCAACAAACGCTTATGTGGGAGTTTAGAGGGCCTTACAAAGCTGCGGATAGATATAGACAGACTGTCTTTGACAAACTCCAACTGCCTCCGGGTTTTTCCGCCAAAATTGACGATGATTTCTTTATGACAGAAGAAGAGAAAAGTCAGCTCACATTTTCGATGATATTCGCTCTTGTTATTATCTTTATGATCCTCGCTTCCCTTTACGAATCTATCATCCAGCCTTTTTTCATTTTGCTGGCTGTGCCGCTCTCTCTGATCGGGGTTTTTATTGCCTTTGTACTGGCCGATTTTCCCTTTGATTCTTCTGCCTACATCGGCGTAATCTTACTCGGGGGAATTGTCGTCAACAACTCTATTCTTCTTGTGGACCATATCAACCTCAAGAGAAAAGAGGGGCTGCCCCTTCTGGACGCAGTCTTGAAAGGTGCCAGGGAAAGAATTCGGCCCATATTTCTCACAACAAGTACGACTGTCCTGGGAATGCTTCCTTTAGTTTTGATTCAGATAGAAACCGGACGCAGACGGATTTGGTCATCGTTGGCTCTTTCGGCCGTAGGTGGTTTGATCAGCTCGACCATTTTCATCCTTATCATCATTCCAATATTCTATTATTACGGAGACAACATCCAATCACGCGTAAAAGAAAAGATGTCTGTTCTAGTAAAAGCCTGGAAAAGCTACTGAGGATTGGGGTCAGGCCTGCAAA
>JAZFSR010000172.1:0-3946 GCA_036446295.1 Candidatus Aminicenantaceae bacterium | reverse complement strand
TCACCTCAACTCGAGAAAGAACTCCAATCCGTTTTCGAAATCCAGCGCAAGTATTGGAATATTTAGCGCACCAAATATCCTGTCTCGAATTCAGCGCAATCGTCATATTTAAGGGACAAAAAAAACAAACATTTTATTCATTTCAGGGAGAATATTTGGCATAAGACTTGCATATTAAAAGAGTGTGAAACAGATAAAAGGAGAAGAAAAATGAAGAAATTTGCCCTGGCAACAGTCATTTTTCTCTTTATATTTACATCTGTAAATGCTCAAGAAGAAAAATACACCAATGATTCTGTCGCACGTCTCAGCCATTTTACAGGAAACATATACATCCAGAAAGCCACAGATCTCGGATATGAAGAAGGCGTGGTCAATATGCCCATATCTGAAGGAGACAGAGTTGGAACCACGGATGGGCGCGCTGAATTTTTTCTCGGAAGAGGTAATTATATACGACTGGACAAGAACACAAAGATTGATTTTGAAAGACTCCCGAAACATAATGACCGCCTCTTCCGGTTTCAAGTCTGGTCAGGAAACATCTATCTCATCATTGGAACTCTAGAAAATGAAAAAGACATCGAGATTCACTCCTCTGATGTTTCCGTATACATCCTGGATAAAGGGCTTTACAGGATCGATGTTCGATCAAACGTCGAGACAGAAATCTTTGTCTTTAACGGACTGGTCGAAGCTGCCAGTGAATCAGGATCGATACTGATAAAGGATGAACAGAGATTAGAAGCGACGGAGGGAAATTTCACATCCCGCCCCACAAGCTTTTTTGCCGCCGCCAACGACAGTTTTGACAGATGGAGTCAAAACAGGGATTCTTTAATCAAAAGACATCTGGCAAAACAGTATCTCCCGGATGAGTTGGAAGATTTCGAATATGAACTTGCTGAATATGGAGAATGGGTCCATTCCCCTCCTTACGGATGGGTATGGGTTCCCGGAGGAATTGATCCATCCTGGCTTCCTTACAACAACGGACGCTGGATCTGGCTTCCCATAAGCGGATGGACCTGGCTCCCCTATGAATCCTGGGGTTGGGTCACTCATCACTACGGACGCTGGCAAAGGAGCCCCCTCTACGGCTGGTACTGGATCCCCGGATCCGTTTGGGGACCCGGTTGGGTCAGCTGGTTCTGGGGAACAGATTACATCGGCTGGTCTCCTATGAGCTATTGGGGATATCCAGGCGTCTTTATCAACAACAGATATTACGGCCGGTACAGTGGACAGCCCTATCCCTACAATTCAGGATCCCTGACTGTCATACGCAAAAGCCAGCTCAAAGCCCGGAATGTATCCAAGGTCTCCCTCAGCCAGGAGTCCATTCAGAACCTCGGAAAATTCAAGTTGAACAACCAAAAGCCCACATTCACACCGGCTCGCAGCACTTTTGACATTCAAAAATTGAAGGCCGCTCCCCGTCCCACAGCTATACAATCGGTGAAGCTTGATTCGACACGAATTAAAAAGCTCAAGAGTTATCCCTCATCAGGAGCTATCACCGCTAAAAAATATTCGTCATCCAAATCGGTCAAAAAACCGTCCTCAGCCATCAGCCGTATTTACCAGCGTATCTCGAAAAGAAGGGGTACGATCTCAAAGGGCTCCTCACGTTCGACATCGCCCCGATCGTCTTCAACACGTTCAAAATCGTCCAAATCCGGTTCTTCGAGTTCAAGCCGGGTGAAAAAGATAAAGAAATAAGGATTCTAGGGGCCAAGGGTTCAAGTTGAATCCTTTGCTTCAGTTGTTCTATTTTTTTATGAGTGAATCATAATAGTCATAGGTCCTCAAATGGTCCTCATAGGTGCACCACCTGGTGGGGGCGGTATCAGGAAGATAGACTTCCTTGAAAGGAAAAAGGCAAATGGGATTCCACAGCAAACCCGTCTTGTAGTCAATTGTGGCATAATCAAGGTTGGGCGGGACTTCAAACTGACCGGGATCGTACTCTTCTCCATTCTCAGCGGCGGCTCTCTTCTCATCTTCGATAGTTTTTTCAAAAAACTCTTTCCACGCCGGCAGGGCCGCCACAGCTCCGGACTGTCGCTCTCCAATCGACATATTTCCTTTCTCGTGGCCTATCCACACTCCGGCACAGAGTGTCGGAGAAAATCCGATAAACCAGGCATTGGAAAATTCATCGGCCGTACCCGTTTTTCCCCCTAAAGGTTTCTCCAGCCCTCTTACTCCCTGAGCCGTACCTCTCTGCACGACTCCCTGGAGAAGAGAGGTCATGATATAGGCGACCTGGGGAGAGATAACCTCATCGGACTCAATTTTGTGTTCCTCTAAGATATTTCCATCTTTGTCTTCGATCCGGGTGATAAAATAGGGAGTGATTCTTACTCCTTTGTTGGGAAAAGTCGAAAATGCGGACACCATCTCTATCAACCTCACTTCAAATGCCCCTAAAGCCAGAGACAGATAGGGACGAAGCAGTGACGTGATCCCAAATTTCTGACAGTACCGGACACCTGTCTGGGGTGAGATGTCGTCTAATATCTTTGTGGTAACAACATTTCTGGACAGCTCAATCCCCATTCGAAACGTAACCCGGCCCATATACTTTCTGTCATAATTCCTTGGTGCATAGGGAACAGGTGCCCACTTGTCGGGAAATTCCACAGGTTCATCCACAATGGCCATAGAGGGAGTCCACCCGTTTTCTAAGGCGGCAGTGTAGAGCAATGGTTTTATCACCGAACCGGACTGCCTGAGAGCCTGAGTGGCCTGATTGAATTCGAGTCTTTCGAAAGAATAGCCCCCGACCATGGCTTTAATCTGACCGGTCAGTGGATCGAGGGCCAAAAAGGCTCCTTCCAGGACCGGTTCCTGATCGAGAGATACTTGCATCTCTTTCTTCTCTTCGTCCACGTCTTTAATTTTGACCTTGATGATATCCCCTCTTTGAATCAGGTCCTTAAGATTTTTTGTCATCGTCCATTCGATACCCGAATTGTCCATAAATCCTAAATAATCTTTAATCTTCACTGTGGCTTTTTGGTTCTCTGCCGATAAAACCAAGGCATCAAATACTTTTCCTACCGGAAAATCCGGCTTCAGCCAGTCGGACAACGTGTCTGTATCCGGTTTAATCTCTTCCAGATTCTCAACGCCTTTTTCGAGGAGGTTTTCTTTATCATCTCTCCAACCCTGCCTCTTGTCCAGGATACGAAGTTGATTGACAAGAGCCTCTTCAGCATAGCCCTGCATTTTCGGATCAAGAGTTGTGTACACTTTGAGGCCCCTGTTATAGAGTGCATCGTCACCATAGTTCTGTTTAATATACTTTCTGACTTCTTCATTGAAGTAGGCGGCAAACTCAGAAACATTCCGGTAACGAGGGAGAACTCCCAAAGGTTTACTCCTGGCTTCTTCCGCTTCTTCTTCATTGATAACATTTTCATCCACCATCCGGCCTAGAACATGGTTGCGCCGGAGAAGAGTCAGATTAGGTCTCAAATACGGAGAATACCGAGAAGGCGCATTGAAAATACCCGTGATGAGGGCGGCTTCCTCCAAGTTCAACTCTGAAACGCTCTTATCAAAATAAAGCCGTGATGCAGTCTCAACGCCATAAGCTCCACTGCCCAGGTTAAACTGATTACAGTAAAACGCCAGAATTTCTTCCTTTGTGTACTTCTTTTCGATCTGTCTGGCTAAAATGACTTCTTTGATTTTACGACGCAGATTCTGATCTCGACTCAGCAGAAGTTCGCGAATGAGCTGCTGGGTTATGGTGCTTCCCCCATGAAGTTTCCTCGGAGTAAAAATGAGTTTGATATCCGCCTTTACAGCCCGTAAAATCCCACGATAATCGATGCCTTTATGACTGAAGAATCTTGAATCCTCTGTCGCAATGATGGCTTTAATCAGAATCTCCGGGATGTCCTCAAATTCGATTTCGATTCTTTTTTCGTTGGCA
>JAZFSR010000171.1:0-3633 GCA_036446295.1 Candidatus Aminicenantaceae bacterium | reverse complement strand
ACAAAGAATCTAATTCTTGGGATAACATCGTAGGGCAAATTTTCTCTGACTTCCGATATTTTTTCTCGGAGAGCAAGCCGTACAAATTCCATATTCGTTTTCTTGTCAAACTCCAGGGTAATCCGAGAATTTCCTATACTTGAAGATGAAGTGATCTTGCGGACATCTTTTACAGTCGCTACTTTCTCTTCCAGAGGTGCTGTGACCTCCGTCTGCATAATTTCAGGAGCTACGCCATACCAAGATGTGTTAATGTTGAGCTCAGGAAAGTCCTGACTCTGGGCCATTTCGATGGGGATATTAAAAAACGAGAAGACGCCCAGTACCATCAAAACCAAAAAAACCATAGCCGTCGCAATCGGCCTTTCAACAAAAAGCCTCATGATGTCCTTTTTTCAGCCATCTCATACGCCAGAGGAATGAGGATAAGCGTTAAAAATGTGGAGAGCATCAAACCTCCGATAACGGAGATAGCCAAAGGCTGCTGGAGCTCTGCGCCTTTCCCTAAACCCAGGGACATGGGAAAAAGTCCCAGGGCCGTCGTGACTGTTGTCATCAGAATAGGCCTCAGACGGACACGGCTGGCCTCCATAATGGCCTCCCGAACAGCCAATCCTCTTTTTCTCAACTGATTGGTATAGTCAACCTTGACGATGGCGTCATTGACCACAATCCCCGCTAAAACCACCATGCCTATGATAGAAATGACATTTAATGTCTGCCCGGTTATAAGCAGAGCCCATACGGCACCGATTAATCCCATAGGCAGTGTAAAAAGAATAAGTAAGGGATGACGCAGCGACTCAAATTGAGCCGCCATGATCATATACACAAGCAGGACAGCAAGACTGAAGGCAAAGATCAAGCTGCGAAAAGATTTTGTCATCTCTTCCTGCTCCCCGGAAAACACAACTCTGTAGTTTGGAGGCAGCTCCAGTTCCGCAACCTTTTCTTTAATCTTGGGTACAATCTGGCTTATTTTGGCACCCTTGAGATTGGCCGTCACCACAACCTCCCTCTGCTGGTTCTCTCTCCTTATTTCATTGGGTCCTTTTGCAATTTCATACTCCACGAGTTCTCGCAGAGGGATTAAGGTGCCCTGGTGGGGCAGCTGTTCGTCCAGGAGTGTTTCAATGTTTTCTCGCGACTGCTGTTCAAGGCGAACGAGGACATCATATTTCTTCTCGAGTTCCTTAAAATCCGTAGCCTTCTTTCCTCTCACCGCATTGATGAGAAACGTTCCGATCTCAGAAGGGGAAATATCAAATTTCTCAAGGGCCTCTTTTTTTATTTTGATCAAAAATTCAGGTTTGCCTTCTCCAACAGAGGTATTGATATCCGTTAACTCGGGAACCTGGCTCAATTTTGTAACCAATTCATCAGCCAGTTCGGTCAAACGAAAGAGATCATCCCCTTTGATTTTAAGCCCGACCTCGGCCGAAGAAAACGCCAGAAGCTGAGAAATCGTGGACTGTTCTTTCACAATAGAATAGTTTAATCGCGGATACTTATCCAGCCGTATCCGGAGTTCTTCGAGTACATTATCGATCTCTTTTGATCCAAATAATTCTACATAGATTTTGACCGAATTCAGTGAAATATCTGGATTCAGGCCCTCCATGCCGCTGACTATGCCAATTTGAGAAAAGGTGGCATAGATTGTTTCATTATTATTCATCCAGGTTTCGAGTTTCTCTACAATTTCTGAAGTCTGCTCCAGGGAATATTCAACGGGCGTCTTCATGTTGATTTCAAAGGAAAATGCATCAGGCTTTGGCATCAGCTCTCTTGGAATTTTTGTAGCCACAAAAAAGGTCAGCATCAAAAACAGTAAAGATACGGTTATCACTTTTCCCTTATTATCTAAACTCCATATAAGAATCCGGTGATACCTGGCGGAAAATAAATCATAAAAGGAATTGTAGCTTCTAAATATCAACCGGATAACCGGTTTTACGGGTAAGGATAGATAATGCCCGATCAGCAGAAACAGCTGGGCCAAAAAATTGAAAATAAAATTCAGAATTTTGAATATGACCTTAAAAATCCATACTAACAAAAAACGCAGTCCCAGATAGGGATAGGCCAAAACCCGCCATTTTGATTTTTTCTTATTCTCCTCAGGATGTACAGTTTCAGTTTTCGGCTCCTCGACCTCTCTCTTCTTTGGAAATCCCAATTTTCGCGAGGCCAGCATGGGCAGGAGAGTCAGTGACACGAGAAGTGATGACAGCATGGCAAAAGCTACAGTTAGCGACTGGTCCTTAAACAGCTGACCGGCCACACCATGCACATAGATGACAGGAAGAAAGACCGAAATAGTCGTCAAAGTTGATGCCGTAACAGCCATGCCTACTTCGTTGGTCCCCACTAAGGCCGCTTCTTGAAGACTCTTCCCTAAACCTCTGTGCCTAAAGATACTCTCCGAGACCACGATCGAATTGTCCACAAGCATCCCCACCCCGAGTGCTAATCCTCCCAGAGACATGATATTCAGAGAAATATCGAGAAAAAAGAGAAGGTTAAACGTGGCAATGATGGAAATGGGAATAACAGTCGCGATGACCATAGGTGTTTTAAAATCCTGGAGAAAGATGAAGAGCACAAAAAACGCCAGGATTCCTCCGTAAAGGATGGATTTAAACACCGATGATATGGCATTTTCGATATATTTGGCCTGTTCAGAAACGATCATCACATCAATCTCAGGATACTCTTCTTTGATTTCATCCAGCACTTCTCTAGCTAACTGTGTGACTTTGACGGTATTTCCACCGGACGCTTTTCTTACAAGAATACCGATACTCTCCGCCCCATTGAGCCGGGTGATCCCCTCTCTTTCTTTAATGGTGTCTATAATCTGGGCCACATCTTTGAGACGGATAACACCTCTCTCCTGCGTTGTCTTTAGGCTGATTTCCCCGATCTCGCTCACCGTCTCATATTCTCCGACAACCCTGAGTGCATACTTGAAACGGCCTTTTTTTATGGTTCCTCCCTGAAGGTTCTTGTTGAAGGCATCAATCCTCCCTGAAATCTGCTGGATAGTGAGACCGTAGAGAGCCAGTAGCTGAGGATTGACCTCAACTTGAATCTCCCTCTCGACACCCCCTGCGATTTCGGCCGAACCTATCCCTTCAATCTGTTCCATACGCGGTTTTATGAGCTCCTCGGCAAACTCCTTTATCTCCAAGAGCGAGCCCTCACCCGAGATGGACAGCACCATAATCGGTTTACTCTGTGGATCCATTGGAATAATTGTCGGATCTTCGACATCTTCCGGCAACCCAACACTGTCCAGCTTCTCCCGGGTATGAAGCATCGCAAAATCCATATCAGTCCCCCAGGCGAACTCAAGTTTCATATAGGACACACCTTCCTTGGAAACAGATTCCACCCTCCGCAATCCTGGAATTCTGGAGACAGCAGCCTCCAAATGTCTGGTGATCATAGTCTCGATTTCTTCGGGAGCTACTCCCGGGTATTGGGTGACAACGGAAAGTCTTGGATAACTGATATTGGGGAGCAGATCAACGCTCAATTCCCGCAGCGAGATAAATCCCAGAAGAACAATGGCAAGAAAAAGCATAAACGTTGTGACTGGCCTTTTGACAAAAAGTTTTGTTATTTTCA
>JAZFSR010000170.1:0-3793 GCA_036446295.1 Candidatus Aminicenantaceae bacterium | reverse complement strand
CCCATATCCTGCGGAGAGGTTCAAAACATTAAGCATAGTCATGACAAGTAAGGATTATGCCACAAATCACGCTCTTTTGAAAAATTCTGCTGGAGATGAAGGCGGGACCCCTCCGCGGCGCACCTCCGTCCTCGCTCCACCCATCCCCCAGTGGGTCCCTTACGCTGTGGGCAGAGATACACCGCTTCGCCCTTCCTTCATCTCCTTCAAGAAAAATCGGATTGGGAGGAATGCATCCCTTACATTGTACCTTCAGCAGAGTCGGATGGACGTCGAGAAGTGTGTCTCCGCCCGGAGCTTCAGCGAGGAATGGAGACATACCTCGTAAGGGTTCCGTCCGACTCTACAATAAATCACGAAAATGAAGTGATTCTATCTGACCCCGTCTTATTGACTTTTTGAGGGGATAACTCTAATATTTAGTCTGATTTATACTCCTTGTAGAAAAGAAATAAGGCAGAATGATGACGGAAAATTATGATTTTCAGCGGATAGAAGCGAAATGGCAGAAAATTTGGGAGGACAAGGAAGCCTTCCGGGTTTTTGAAGACTCAAAAAAAACAAAATTCTATTGTCTGGAGATGTACCCCTATCCCTCCGGCCGAATTCACATGGGACATGTTCGCAATTACACGATAGGGGATGTGATTTCTCGCTATAAAGTGATGAAGGGATTTAATGTGCTTCATCCCATAGGTTGGGATGCTTTTGGCATGCCGGCAGAAAATGCGGCCATTAAGAGCGGTGTTCATCCCCAAAAATGGACTATGGAAAATATTGCTCACATGAAGCATCAGCTCAAGAGAATGGGCTTTTATTACGATTGGGGAAGGGAAGTAAATACCTGCCTTCCGGAATACTACAGATGGAACCAATGGATTTTTCTTCAAATGTACTCGAAAGGGTTAGCGTATAAGAAGAAAAGTTGGGTTAACTGGTGCCCTCAATGCCAGACCGTTCTGGCCAATGAGCAGGCGGCGGGCAATAGATGTTGGCGCTGTGATTCGGAAGTTAAACAAAAAGATATGGAGCAGTGGTTTCTCAAAATCACAGATTATGCCGAAGAACTGCTCAGTGGGCATGATCTTCTCAAAAAATGGCCCGAACATGTCCTCCTTATGCAGAAGAACTGGATCGGAAAGAGCAAGGGGGCCCATGTGACATTTCCAATATCAGGTACGGACCAGTTTATTGAGGTCTTCACAACCCGTGTCGATACGATCTACGGAGCCACTTTTGTGGCTATCTCCCCCGAGCACCCACTGAGCCAAAAACTGATTTCAGATTCCGATAAAAAAGAACGGTTCCAGACATGGATAGAACGGAGTATAAAAAAACAGAAGCTCGAAAAAGATTTGACCGAAGAAGAGAAGGAGGGAATCGATACCGGGAAAAAAGCCACCAATCCTTTCACAGGAGCGGAAGTTCCAATCTGGATTGCCAATTATGTTCTTATGGAATACGGGACGGGAGCCGTCATGGCCGTTCCCGGTCATGATCAAAGAGATTTTGATTTTGCAAAAAAATATTCCATCCCTATCCAAGAGGTCGTTGTCCCGGAGGGCAAATCCTCTTCTGGTGAGCTGGAAGAGGCCTTTGAAGGATATGGGAGGCTTGTGAATTCCGGAGATTTTACGGGAATGACCTCCAAAGAGGCCATGGATGCCATGGCTCAATACGCTGAAGATTCGGGATTTGGACGAGGAAGTATCCTGTATCGTCTCAGAGACTGGGGCATTTCCCGCCAGCGGTACTGGGGAGCTCCCATTCCCATCATCTACTGTGAAAAGTGCGGAGCGTTGGGTGTTCCGGAGAAAGACCTACCTGTGATTCTTCCCCGTGATGTGGAATTCCTAGGAGTTGAGGGCTCTCCATTGGAACATACCCCCAGTTTTGTCAAAACTAGCTGCCCTCAGTGTGGAGGCCAAGCCCGCCGCGAAACCGATACCATGGACACGTTTTTCGATTCATCCTGGTATTATTTCAGGTACTGCTCTTCTCAGGAAGAAACACGGCCGTTTCAGTCTTCAGCAGCCGAATATTGGATGCCGGTCGATCTCTATATCGGTGGAGTCGAACATGCTATTCTGCATCTGATCTATGCTCGATTCTTCTGTAAAATCTTCAGAGACATAGGTTTGACCACCATAGATGAGCCCTTCCCCCACTATCTTCCTCAGGGGATGGTCACCAAGGACGGTTCGGCCATGTCAAAATCCAAAGGAAATGTTGTGGATCCGGACAAAATGCTCGAACAATTTGGCGCCGATACACTGAGGCTCTTTATTCTTTTTTCATCGCCGCCGGAAAAAGAAATAGCCTGGAATGAAAAAGGTGTTGAGGGGAGCCATAGATTCCTCTACCGTATTTGGACCTTCATCCATGAGAATCTGGATTTTTTTTCTCGGGACAAAAACCAAGTGTTGGAAGCGCCACCTGAGAGTGAAAGCCATCTCCATTTGAAAACAAAAATGCACCAGACGATAAAAAAGGTTGGGGATGATATCGAAAAGAGATATCACTTGAACACGGCCATCAGTTCCATAATGGAATTATTCAATTCTCTTAAAAAAGAATGTGAAAGTCTGAAAATCCATCACGAGGACAGGGATTTAGTGAAAAATACCATGGAAATCCTCGTCCAGCTCCTCTCCCCGTTTGCCCCGCATTTTTGCGATGAGATTTGGGAAAAAATGGGACACAAAAACATTCTCCTTCATGCATCTTGGCCGGTTTTTGACCCTGAATTGGCGAGAGAGGAAACGGTCACAATAGTCGTTCAGATCAACGGGAAACTCCGAGATAAGTTTGATGCAGGAAGAGGACTTCCAAAAGAGGACTTGGAACGTAAAGCCTTGGAATCAGAGCGAATCCGGAATATAATCGGAGATAGAAAGATTAGGAAAGTTATTTTTGTCCAAGATAAACTTGTCAATATTGTTATTTAACCGGGATTATTCATGAGGCCGAATATGAGAAAGATACTTTTCCTGTTTTTTGTATGCTTGGTTTTAAGCCAGTGTGGATACCATCTGAGGGGAACAGGAAGTTTTCTTCCTGAACATATCCAAGAAATCCATATCCCCATGTTTAAGAATTTGACGACACGGTTTGAGTTGGATTTGAAGTTGACCCGCGCCGTCATCGATGAAATTGTTGCCAGAGGAAAGGTTGAGATTTCAGGAGACCCCACGACGGCAGATGCCATCCTTGTTGGAGAAATTAGTTCCTTTGAAGCCGTTCCTATTGCATTTGGAGTGGAGGCTACTGCTGACCGGTACAATATCATTGTTGTCACCAAGATTGTATTGCGGGATCTGGTGAACGACAAAATTATTTATTCCAATCCCAATTTTTCCTACATGTATGAATATCAAGTTCCCGAAGGTGCGGACTTCGATAGCGTGGAATTTGAAGTCCTGGACAAATTGGCAGAAAGATTTGCCCGCAGTTTGGTTATCACCATGCTGGAAGGTTTTTAAACGTGAGCCCTTCTCTTGTCAGAGAAGACAATCTTTTTCCCTGCTACTTTTTTTATGGAGAAGAACCGTTCCTTGCCCGCGAGCTAATAGAACGGATCAAAAAGATTCTCAGCGATAAAGACAATGATGATAACAGCGTTGAAAAATTCTGGTTGGAAGATCATTCGTGGTCTGAAATCATCGATGTGGCCCGTACAATACCATTTTTCACTTCACGGCGGCTTATTTGTGTCGAAATCTCCGATGTCAAGGGAGCGAAACTTACTGCAACAGAGGAGAAGCTGCTTAATGAGTATTTTCAAAAATGTTCG
>JAZFSR010000169.1:0-3477 GCA_036446295.1 Candidatus Aminicenantaceae bacterium | reverse complement strand
ATCTAATCACAATTAGGGAAAAAATGAATCCCCTTTTTGAGGAAGCCGTAATTTCCCGCGGTGAAGAAAAGGATTTGGTGTCGAGCTCATGGACACCTACAGTAGATATTTTCGAAACAGAAAACGAACTCGTGCTCAGCGCCGAAGTTCCAGGCATCAATGAGAAAGACATCGAAATCAAGATCGAAGACAACACACTGACTTTAAGAGGAGAAAGGAAATTCGAAAACGAGACCAAAGAGGAAAACTATCATAGAATAGAGCGTGCATACGGCTCTTTTTTCCGTTCATTCAGCCTTCCCCTCTCCATTAATCAGGACATCATTAAAGCTGAACACCTCAACGGCGTTCTCAAGATCATCATGCCGAAAAAGCCGGAATTGAAACCAAGAAAGGTGAAGATCCTCACAGCAGAGCACAAAAACAATAAATCGTAATTAAACCAAAGAAACAGAAAAAAAGCGTCTAAGATCCACGGGGATCAAGGGCGCTTTTTTTATGCCTGTGCAAGAGTGATGATTCGCACTTCCTTAGCCCCTGCTTGAAGAAGCGTTTCGCAACACTCCGTGATCGTAGCCCCGGTTGTGTAAACATCATCAACAAGAAGGATTACCTTGTCTTTGATGTTCTCCGCTTTTTTTACCGCAAATGCCCCTTTTATATTTTTCCCTCTCTCATGGGCTTCGACAATCGTTTGAGGCAGTCTGTTCTCTGTCTTAACAAGACAATTTGTAATAAGAACTCTGTCTTTCTCTCGAGCTATAATCTTTGCCAGAATAAAAGATTGGTTAAATCCCCTGTGCCTTTTCCTTTTTGGATGAAGGGGAACGGGAACCACGGCATCCACGCCCCACCAGATCTCCTCTGATTTCCCCAGAGTCTGGAGCATAAACCGAGCCAGGTCTTTACCCAATATTTTGTATCCTCGATATTTGTACAGCAGGATAAAATCCTTCAGCTTCCCTGAGTATTGGCCGCAAGAGCGATGCAGGGAATACCTGGGTTTTTTCTCAAGACACCGGACGCACAGGTGCGGTTCGGCCGAATCCTGGAAGAAATGCCCGCAGCTGAGACAAAATGAGGAACTGCGGTGTCTTAAGGATTCAAAACAGGACCTGCAGACAACACGATCCTCGTTAGCTTCAAGAGGCTCAAGACAGAGTTTGCATGAAGAAGGAAACAAGAGAAGTTCGGCGTATTTAAGAGAGGTCGAAATATGTTTAAGGACAGAGGAAATCAAGAAAACTCTTCCTCGGCTTTCTCCTGGCAGTGAATACAGTGGGCCGTCCAAGGAACGACCCCCAGCCTTTTCAGTCCTATGTCCTTGCCGCACATTTGGCACTTGCCGTACGTGTTTTCTTTTATTCTTTGAATGGCCGCATCGATCAATTGAAGCTGTTTTCTTTCAGAATTTGAGAGACTCAATAGGAAATCCTTAGTATAGGATATTTCTGCTTTATCTCCTTCATCTTGAGGGCCACCAATTTCAACGATCGTTTTACTCTCGTGGAATAATTTATTCAATTTCTGAAGGTTCTCTTTTTTTTTATCCTCGAGTAATTTTCCGAACCGTTCTTTCTCTTTTTTGTTCAAGATTCCCCCTTACTTGGCATAGTGTTGTCCTTTTATTATGGTTAGAGAGCGATAGATCTGCTCCAGAAGAATAAGACGGATGAGTTCGTGAGAAAATGTCATTTTTGACAGAGAAAAAAGAAAATCGGCCCTTTGAATGATCCGTTTGTCTAATCCAAGAAATCCCCCGACAACAAATGTGGCTGCGCGGGAAGAGTGGGACGTCAATTTTTCTAAAAATTGTGCAAACTCTTTAGAACTCATTTCTTTTCCCTTGTCACTGAGGCAGATAATATAATCATTGTCGAAGTGTTTTTCAAGCCCTTGGGCTTCTCGGTCTAATATTTTAATTTTATGCCTCTCGGATATCCCTCTGGTTTCTTTGGTCTCAATCAGTTCACATTTATTCAGGTGACCTATTTTTTTTATGTAGTCATCCTGTAAATTTTTCATGTCCCTGTTTCGTGTCCGTCCCGGCCATAGGATTTTCAGCTTCACAGATTTATCTCCAACTCAATTTAATCGATCTTAGAAACATGGCACCCAAAATAGTCCATAAAAAATAAGGGTTGTAGAGTAAAATGTCAACAGTTTTTTTTGCAGAGCTGTGATATGCCTGGTTATTCAGGTTAGCTTTTGTTGGTATAAGTCAACCTGGGGGCGTCAATCCACAGATTTTCCAAAGAATAGTACTCGCGTTCTTTTTCTGAAAAGATATGAATGATAAAATATCCATAATCCATTAAGATCCACCCGGCACTCTCCAGCCCCTCTCGACTCAAGGGAAGAATGTTGGCCTTCTTCAACTCCAGTTCGATATTCTCATAGATGGCCAGATTTTGGCGGGGTGAGTGGCCGTGCAAAATAACAAAAATATCGGTAAAGGACGATTTTTCGCTCAAATCAAGGACCAAGATATCCTCGCCTTTCTTATCGAGGCTCACCTGGACAGCGATTTTAACACCCTTGGGAAGACTTCGTTTTGTGAATTTTTTTGGTGTGGTTGTATTCATTGGCATCACAAATAGAGTTTATTTTCAAAAATATAGTCGGCCACAGGTTTGGGAACCATATGGGCAATGGATTTATTTTTTCTCCGCCTCTCCCGAATATCTGTAGATGCGACATCGAGAGCGTCAAAAGAGAGAAGAAATATTTTATAGGATAAATTGAGAGTTTCCCGGATTTTTTCTGTCCCGGAAAGTTCAAACACCTTGGAAACATATTTTCTATCTAAGACATTTTTGGCATCCCTCAGGTTATAACCTTTACGGCTGATGACCACAAATTTACACTGCTCCAGCACAAGATCATGGTTTTTCCAGGTGTCGATTTCCAGGAAAGCATCTACTCCAAGGATAAAAAAGAATAGAGCCTCCCGGAAGATCGTTCTTATTTTTTGAAGAGTCACAATGGAATAGGATGTCCCCCTTTCCTCAATTTCTATGGGGGATGCAGCAAAATATGCGCTGTTTTCCACTGCCAGTTCGACCATCTTGAATCTGTGCTCTGGAGAAACGATCTGATCCGACTCTTTATGTGGGGGGATAAAAGACGGGATGAGAAGAACCTTATCCAGAGAAAAGATTTCCTGGACGACCTCTGCAGCTTTGATGTGTCCGGAGTGAATAGGATTAAAGGTTCCTCCAAAAAGTCCTATCTTTTCCTGTTCAGATGGATTTTTATTCATTTTTAGTTTTTCATTCCGCATGGAGGGAGCTTTTTAATATCTTCTCAATCCCAAAGACAAACTCTTTTAATCCCTCTTTTTTTATAGCAGAGATGGGATAAAAAGGAAGACCTTCTTTTTGGGCCATCTTCTCTACTTTATCCAATCGATCACCTTTGTCTCCAAGAAGATCGATCTTGTTGGCCACAATGATCTGCTCTCTTTTACACAGCTCC
>JAZFSR010000168.1:0-3696 GCA_036446295.1 Candidatus Aminicenantaceae bacterium | reverse complement strand
TGATGGCGACAAATAACAACAGACACCCTCTCATCACAACATGCCAAAGTTTCCTTTGTAATTTCATATTGGTTAAATAGCCTTTGATTTTCTGCCGAAATTCCCGATCGATAGTAAATTCCGGCTTCGAATCCCCTTCTTTTATTTCACCTGAAAAGGCGTAGATATTGACCGGACATGAGTCAGGCGTAGATTTTGATTGGACAACCTGTAGAATTCCGGCCTCAACCAGCTGGTTAGCGGCCCTTACTCCGTCTGATGGACAACATCCCTTTAAATCTAAGGGATCACTACCGGTAATAATAAAATAATCAGACTGAGAGGCTATAAGCTTAAGCAGCCTTTCTTTCGTTTCAGAGGGCATCTCATCCAGTGCGGTTAAATCAAACATATCATTCATTTTGGAAATTCTATGCCAGCATACGCTGCCTGGATATAACCTCTCCTAGAGTTGCGGCCAGTTCTTCGACCTCATCCTGAGTTGATTTGTACCCCATTGATATCCTTACCGTACCAAGAGCCTCCTTCTTCGAACGTCCCAAAGCTGTGATGATGCGGGACGGTTTGACATCATTGGAATGACAGGCAGATCCCGCTGAAATTGCAAATCCTCTAAGGTCCATCTCGGCGACAAGATTCGTACCTATCGTTTCTGGAAAAGAAATAGAGACCAATCCGGGCAGGCCGTCGTGCTTTGAATTTATGAGATAATCAGAAGCCTTTTCGGCGAGTCTTTCTAGAAATAAGTCCGTCAATTGATTCAATCTTGGCTTTTCGGTTTCTATCGTGGAGTAACTCTTATCTAGTGCGACCAGGGCTGCGGCCAAGCCTGCTATATTCTCTGTGCCCGCACGTAATCCCTGCTCCTGCCCTCCACCCAGAATTTGGGGAGCCAGCCCTAGCCTGATAGAATTCATGAAAATCCCACCAACACCACGGGGACCCCCGAATTTATGCGAGGAAAAGGTGTAAAAATCTACTAATGCGGTATCTAAATCAAATTTAATATGTCCGAGAGCTTGAGCGCCATCGCAGTGAAAAAGGATATCCTTTTCTCTGCATAATCCGCTATAAGCGGCAATATCGTGGATGACTCCGGTCTCATTGTTGACATGAACTGCACTCATAAGAATTGTATTTTTTCTTAAAGAATCCTTTATTTTTTTAAGGGATAATTGACCATTTTTCTCTAAAGGTACAACATCGGTGCGACTCTTATAGAGTTTTTTTGAAAACCATGCGGATTCGTGAACATCGGCAGCCAGAAGAAGCCGTCCCTTTTTATATTTCTCCATGATTCCGCGAATGACCAGATTGTTCGCTTCCGTTCCCCCCGAGGTGAGGATTGTTCCGGCTTTCTCTCTATGGCACAGCATTTCCATCTTTTTCTTCAGTTCTTCCATGGCCTTCTGGGCTTCTCTACCCAGGCAATGTGCTGAAGAAGGATTAGAAAAATATTCAATGGACATTCTGCTGAATTCTGCCAGAGCTTCAGGAAATGGAGGACATGACGACGCATAATCAAAATAGTGACATGTCATAGTTGTATTTTACAACATTTTGGAATTAAAGGAATGAATTAAGGGGACATCATACTTAATTATTTGCTGTAATTAAGGGGACACTATACTTAATTATTTGCTGTAATTAAGTATGATGTCCCCTTAATTATGAGAACTTATTTTTGAGATTCTCGCGCTTTGACCAAAGATTCTTGAAGAAACTCTATATCCGATTCAGTCATATTCTTTCTACTTTTTAACAGGAAGGTCGAAAAAGCGGATATTTCTTCATTGCTGGCGGGAAATCCCATGTTTTTTCCATCAAGCAAATTGGAATTAACGATTTCCTTTCCATTATTATCGAGGACAGCAAACCAGGGAATCCCTGATTTTTCGGAGGCCGGAAAATCTTTTTTTATCTCCATCCCATTTATTGTTCTTTCTTGATCGATTTTTAGAAAAATAAAATCTTTTGCAAGGATAGCCCCAACTTCTTTCTGTTCCATCCACTTTGTCATCCGCTTGCACCATCCACACCAGGGTGCACTAAATCTCAAAAAGACTTTTTTTCCGGTTTCTTCTGCTTCGCTGAGCGATCCTTTTAAGAGATCGTTCGCATCCAGATATTTAGCTTGGTTTTCGGTTAAAAAAGCCAGAACCTTTTCCGGATCATGACCATTTCCAACTTCAAGCGATCCTGTATCTTGATTGGCCACGACATTCCCGTCTTTGTTCAGGACAGTTAGATATGGAACACCTGCATTTTTGGATTTGAATTCTGCACCGTATTTATCTGCCAGGTCAATATTTTTATCAAACTGGGCAATATCCACCAAAATCAGTTCGTATTCATAAAGCAGTTTGCGAGCTATTGTTTGGTCCTCTTGAAAAAGCTTATGAAGAATTCTGCACCAACCACACCAGTTGGCTCCCCATTGAATAAGAACACGTTTGTTTTCTTTTGCAGCACGGTTTAAAGCTGCAACAATATCTGATTTTGCGTCGGCTGCTTCATCATAAATATCAGATGTCTCCCCCTCCGTCTCTTGTTGACCGAAGGGCCCGGAAAAAGCCGATGCTGTAAGAGGGATAGACACAATGTAAACTAAAATTATGCTCATGATCATTTTTTTGGTGTTAAAATTCATGATCCTCTCCTATAGCTTTTAGATTAGATAGAGATCTATTTGCAATATCTCACACAATTTGTTGCAAAGCAATAGAATAGCATCAATGTTTGATGCCATTCTGCTTGTCGTTAGCTAGCTGGATTTTCCTGGAAAAAATTTCCTAATTCTTCAAATGACAGCAGCGGATGACTTTCGATATTGCAGGCGTCAAAAAGTGTTCCACCAAGCAGATCATACAAGTCAAGTGCTTTGTCGACATCGAAGACAAAGTATCCGCCACGTTGATCTCCAAACATCGCTCCATCAACCATTTTTCCTGAGTTTTGCATGTGCTGCTGATGGGGCTCCTCTGGAGTCCTGTCGTACTTTGTGCGGTTATTCTGGAGAGTGGATTGAGCGGATTCCCCTTCCTCGAATCCTTAATTCTAATAGGTCCGGCCATAGCTATTGAATTATTTGTTGTTATCTCTTTGTGGTTTCCTTGCAAAGCCATCTCTTTTGAAAAATACAATATGATTCGGTTTATTATTCGACATGTTTTTTCGGCTGCAGTGATGATTGCGGTGTGGTTAATGGTTTCTGGTTTGTATAGTGAGATCCTTGATGTTCTTACTAATGACGGAGTATGGAGAGAACACTTTAATAAAGCCTTTCCACTTTTGATTGGCATAGGTTTGTTTCTGTATTTTTTATTCAGCCTGATATATTATCTTATGCTAACTTTAGAAAAGAACCGGAAAATAGAGCAGCAGTCCCTTAAAAACCGTCTGGACGCAAGCCGAGCCGAATTGATATCGCTAAAGACTTCAATTCATCCTCATTTTTTATTTAACAGCATGACGGCTCTGAGCACTCTCACTCTCACTTATCCAAAAAAAGCCCATAAGATGTGTATCCAGCTATCCGATTTTTTGCGGTACAGTTTGGACTACGGCACCCAAAATTGGGTTCATGTCAAAGATGAAATGCAGCATATCGAAAACTACCTGGAGATTGAGAAAATCAGGCTAGGAGAGCGTCTTAAACTTGACTTTAAAGCTGACCCTGAAACTCTAGAAGAAAAT
>JAZFSR010000167.1:0-6453 GCA_036446295.1 Candidatus Aminicenantaceae bacterium | reverse complement strand
CTCTCCTTGTTCTACAGAAATTCAAAGTCAGAGTGTGGGGGCAAGTCAGGATTGAATCGAATCGTGGAATTTTTATGGGAACCGTATTGCCCCGTGCGGAAAATGACGACGATTTACATATTGTCCTCAAGGTCAGCACTGGATACAACATTGGAATTAATGTGAACACCATTACCGACATGGAAGAACTAGGATACAAAAAAGCTCATTATCAGATTCCGGAAAAAAAATTCCCCTATTCAGACACAAAACCGAACGTCAAGCTTTTTGGGACGGGAGGAACAATTGCGTCAAGACTGGATTACAGAACAGGCGCCGTAATTCCGGCGTTTTCTCCTGGTGAACTGTACGGATCCGTGCCCGAATTGGCCGATATATGCAATATCACAACGGAAAAACTCTTTGCGGTTTTTTCCGAAAACATGGGACCGCAAGAATACAAAACATTAGCCATAGCTGTAGGAAAAGAAATCGAAAACGGGATTGACGGGATTATCATCGCTCACGGAACAGACACTCTCCATCACACAGCAGCAGCCTTAACTTATATGATTCAAGATTCCCCCATCCCTATTGTTCTCGTAGGATCTCAAAGATCTTCTGACCGCCCAAGTTCCGATGCCGCACTCAACCTCATGTACGCCTCCTACACGGCGGGTCATTCCGATATCGCCGAAGTACTGGTCTGTATGTTCGGCCCAACTTCGGATGAGTATGGCTTACTGCATCGCGGGACACGTGTGAGAAAAATGCACTCGTCCTATAGATCCACATTTCGGACTATCGGGGATATCCCCGTCGCCAAAGTCACTCGAAACAGTGTGGAACTCTTACAATCTTCTTACTGCCGCAGACGCAAAGACAAAAGGGCCAAAATTCTCCCCTATTTTAATGAAAAAGTTTCACTTATTTATTACTATCCCAACATGAACCCGGATATCATCGAGGCCCTTGTCGATAACGGGTATAAAGGAATCATCATTGCAGGCACTGGGTTGGGCCATGTGAATAAACCTCTCTATCCTGCTATTGAAAAAGCCATTCAACAGGGAGTGTCCATATTTATGACAGTTCAGACACTTTGGGGATATGTGCACATGAATGTCTATGAAACGGGTCGAGATCTGCAGGCAAAGGGAGTCATCCCGGCACAAAACATGCTCCCGGAAGTGGCCTATATCAAATTAGGGTGGGCTCTGGGTCAAACGTCGGACATTGACGAAGTGAAAAACATAATGCTGACACCGATCAATGACGACATCACAGAGAGAGAACCCTTAAATGGATATCTCATCTACCAGGGAGGACTTCCCGAGGTTGAGGAATTCATCAAAAAATACCGTAAATAATCCGGATCCAATTAAGTGTGGTAGAAATCCTTAACTTGAGAGACGATGTAATCCTGCTGGTCTCGGTTCAGTTCGGGATAGATAGGAAGAGCCAGCACTTCTTCAGACGCCTTCTCGGAAACTGGAAAATCCCCTTTCGTGTAGCCTAAATCAGAAAAACATTCCTGTAAATGAAGAGACAGAGGATAATATATGGCAGTTGGAACACCTTTAGACTTCAAGAATTCCTGAAGTTCATTCCTTCTCTTGGCTCGGATGACATACTGGTTATAAATATGATAATTCCTGACACTTGAATTCTTATAGACAGTTGCCGGAATCTGAATATATCCATTTTCTATCAGATCCGACTCAATAAATAATCGGTCATAAAAGAGGGCATTTTGCATCCGTGCCTCGTGCCAACCATTTAAGTGTTTTAGTTTGACACGAAGAATGGCCGCTTGCAAAGCATCCAACCTGAAGTTCCCCCCAATAGTGTCATAAAAATATTTGTTTTTAGAGCCGTGGGTTCGCAGGATCTTTAATCTCCGGGCCAACTCCTCGTCACTTGTCAAAACCATTCCCCCATCGCCAAACCCGCCTAGATTCTTTGATGGAAAAAAAGAAAGGATTCCCAAATGCCCCATGGCACAGGCTTTTTTTACACCTTCCCGGGCTGGATATTCAGACCCTACAGCCTGAGCGGCATCTTCCAAGACATGAAGGTTATATTTTTCAGCCAGTTCTAAAATACCTGTCATATCGACGCACTGACCATAAAGATGAACGGGAATGACAGCCTTCAGATTATGATCTCCATCCTCAAATTTGGTGCTGAGAACATCTCGCAGACTATCGGGATCTATATTAAATGTCTCTTCTTGAATATCACAGAAAACAGGTTTGGCGCCAACACGAACGATGGCACCGGCTGTAGCAAAAAATGTAAAAGGTGTTGTAACGACAGAATCGCCCTGACCTATACCCAAAGTCATCAAAGCAATGATAAGTGCATCCGATCCGGAAGACACTCCACAGGCAAACTCTGTTCCGCTGTAATCAGCCAACTCCTGTTCGAGCGCTTCCACTTCGGGTCCGAGAATAAATCTCTGAGAAGAAAGAGTGTCGAGAACTTTTTTGTTGATCTCGTCTTTGATGCTCTCGTACTGGGCTTTCAGATCCAACATCGGAATATTCATGAATTCCCCTCTCTTTGTTATTTTAAAACTTTTCTTAATTTTTTCTTTTCAATAATCATTTGTCCCTGGTATGAGATATAATTGAGAAGGATGAGAACACGCTCTTTGTCTGTGAGTTCTCTGTGGAATAGGCCCCGCATACCTTTTAACGGGCCTTCCATGACTTCGACTTCATCACCAATTTCAGGATTTAACCCGAATTTGTTGAGTTCGATATATCCTTCTGATTCTCTGCTTTTGATCTGTTTGATAATTTCGCTTTCAAGCGGAATAGGGCCCACATCGTGTCCGATAACTCTTTTTACCCCACGGGTGTATCGAACAAGTTGGTATTGAGCCGGAAAATCAAAATAGATAAATCCGTATCCTGGAAAAAAAGGCTTGACCTTCTTCTCATGCAGATACTTGGGAAAATAGACCCGAATTCCTCCCTCAGTAAACAGTCTTTCAACCTGATATTCCTTCTTCGGCTTCGTGTTAAGTACGAACCAGCTTTCCATCATTAATGTCCTTGTTAAAGCTCTCTTAATTAACTCATTGTACGAAAAAAATCAATCGAAAAATTTTTCCGCTTTATAAAATTCCGGTCGTCTATCGTGTAGAAAATATTTCTTTGCCGGACTTTCGGATATTATTGTCAAATCACATTCAGCATAAAGTATATAATCTTCTCCCCGCGGAGCCTGGACAAGTACACGTCCCAAAGGATCAACAACATAGGACTCGCCGGAAAAATGCACAACCTCCTCTTTACCCACCCTATTGACAAGAGCTGCAAAATATCCATTTTGAAAGGCGGCCACCTGGAGTTCAGCTTCAAATATTCCATCCGGCCATTCTCCGACAGCCCCTGCTTGAGGGACAATCACAATTTCCGCTCCCTGAAGAGCCAGTTTTCGCATGTACTCAGGAAAATGGCGGTCATAACAGATGGCCACGCCGATGCAGCCTCTTTTCGTAGCATAGACAAATTTCTCATTCTCTCCGGGAGTATAATACCCTCTCTCATGGAAACCTGGCCCCTCCATGATATGCACCATCCTGGTGACACCGAGTAAAGATCCATCGGCATCGATGACTGGAGAGGCATCAAATGTCCTCTCCCCATCCGTTTCAAAAAGATTGAGGACGCAAACAACACCATATTCTTTTGCCAGTTCTGAAAATACTTGAGTGGTACGCCCGGGAATGGGTTCGGCCCGTTTTGAAGCCTCAGGGCCAGCCGGAAATTGAGGTAAAAAAGGGAGAAAGGCCAATTCGGCAAAAGCGATAATCTCTGCACCGGATTCTGCCGCCCTGCGGAAATTTTCTATTCCACGGTTCAGATTGTTTTCTAAACTTTCAGTAGCATGCTGCTGAACTAAGGCAATTTTCATTTAAGTATTTACTTGTTCTTATTGTAAATCTCAAGGGCTTCTTGTGGGCTGGCTTTTTTGTGAACGACCGCTCTTATGGCTTTGATCATCCCGATGGGATGCGGATTTTGCCAGATATTCCTACCCATATCAACACCGGAAGCACCTCTTTGAATAGCATCATAAGCCATTTGAAAAGCATCCAATTCGGTCTCTAGTTTCGGCCCGCCTGCGATGACAACAGGAACGGGACAGCTCTCCACAACTTTTTCGAACTCATCACAGTAGTACGTCTTTACAATACTCGCCCCAAGTTCGGCCGCAATTCGACAGGACAAGGCTAAAAATCTGGCATCTCTTTTCCCCAATTCTTTGCCCACAGCCGTCACAGCAAGCACTGGAATGCCAAGAACCTGACCTTCATCGACAAGAAATGCGAGGTTTTCCAAAGTCTGGTGCTCATATTCTGAGCCTACAAAGATGGAAAGTGCCACGGCTGCAACATTCAATCGGACGGCTTCCTCCATAGATGTTGTGATTCCCTCATTGGACAGGTCACTCCCGATGATACTTGAACCTCCTGATACTCTCAACACAATAGGCACAGAAGTCTTCGGAGTCACCGATGTCCTCAGTATTCCGCGCGTGAGCATCAGGGCATCCGCATAGGAAAGAAGAGGTTTGATCGTCGCTTGAGCATCCTCTAGATTCTTTGTTGGCCCAAGAAAATAACCATGATCGACCGCAAGCATCACTGTCTTGCCGGTTTTAGGTTTTATGATTTGTGATAGTCTGTTTTCGAGTCCCCAATCCATCGGATTTCTCCTTTTCTAATATTCTTTATTTTTGAGGTTCGATAATGATTTTCATCGAATCCCTTGCCTTCAAAACAAGTTGGAAACCTTTGCCTGTTTCCGCTAAAGGCAGTCTATGTGAAATCATCCCCGCAACATCGGCTCTGCCCGATCGCAAAAGCTCTAGAGCCTGCCATGAGTCATAAGGACCGGCACCATAGGATGTGGTGAGGGTGACATCATTCCTGACAAAAAGATCATTTATCGAAACGGGAAGTTTGAAGTCGGGATCTGTCAAGGCAAAAAAGAGCACTTTTCCTCCTCTCTCAACACATTCGAGGGCTTGAAAGTAGGCTTGCTGCGCTCCGGTCGAGACAAAGACCAAGTCGGCCAATCTACCGGAATTCATCTCTCTTAGAGAGGAAGATGTCTCTTCGGAGGGGGCCATGGCCATATCCGCTCCATATTTTCTGGCCATATCTAAACGGAAAGGATCCAAGTCGACAGCCAGTATCTTCCCGGCTCCCAGGATTTTGGCCAGATGAATGATCAACATGCCGGCAATCCCGCTGCCGAGAACGAGAACACACTGCCCAGGCTGTAATTGTGCCGAACGGAATGCACGGAGGACACACCCCAATGGTTCATGAAATGTGGCTTCCTCATAGGACAGCTTTGCAGGAATGAGAAAAGTCCCTCTATCCACATTGATTGCAGGAAGACGGATAAATTCTGCAAATCCTCCCGGATCAAAATTTGTCCTGCGGAGAGTATCACAGGCCGTATGATGACCGGTCAGGCAGGTGGCACATGTGTTGCAGGGCACATGGTGGGCCGCGACAATACGATCACCTTCCTTAAAGTCCTTTACCCCCTCTCCAGCCTTAGTGACTTCTCCCGCCACTTCATGCCCAAGAACAAGAGGCGCCTTATGGAGCCGGTACCATTCTAAAACATCACTGCCGCAGATACCGCTGGCATGGACTTTAAAAAGAAGTTCCCCAGGCCCTATATCTGGAAGAGGAGATTCTTCTAATCTGATATCAGAATTGTTGTAATAGACGGCTACACGCATGGGTAATCCAACATTTTTGTTCCCTGGTATTATTGTCTTCTCTTCAGGGGAAAGTCAAGAGATTGAGCTCATGCAAAAAAATGCCTTTTGCAAATTGAAATTTAATTTTCTACAATGAAGTGAATAAAAATCAATGAAATCTGAAACAAAAATTCAAGCCGCCGCCCTTTTAGTATTCTTTCTGCTTGCACTACTTCAACTCTATCCCCTATCACTCCATCCGGCTAATTCGGTGCATGACACAGGCGATCCTCTGCTTAACACTTGGATTCTGTCCTGGATTCAAAGCAGTGTTCTTTCCGGTCCTTCAAAGATGTTTAATGGAAATGTTTTCTTTCCTTCAGAAAACACAATTTCCTTTTCAGAGCACCTCTTTCCCCAGGCTGTCCTCTCCCTTCCTCTAACTCTTTTTATTAAAAATCCGATTCTGATCTACAACATCCTTTTCATAGGCTCATTAATTTTTTGTGCCTACGCTATGTTCCTTCTTGTAAGATATTTATCTGACAACTCATCTGCCGGCATAGTCGCTGGGATCATTTTTGCCTTCAGCACATACCATATCAATCATACTCCTCAGCTGCAGCTTCTCAGCTCGGGATTATTTGTGCTGTCCTTTTATTATCTTCACAGATTCTTTAGAGAAAAAAAACTGAAGTTTTCTGTTCTCTTTTCGGTATTCTTCACTCTTCAGGCTCT
>JAZFSR010000166.1:0-2860 GCA_036446295.1 Candidatus Aminicenantaceae bacterium | reverse complement strand
AAAATCCACACCCAAATCTGTCAGATTGACGGGGATTGAACCTGGAGCATGATACCCATCGATCAGCGTGATCGCTCCCACATGCTGTGCTCTGTCTGAAATTTTAGAAATATCTTGAATGTACCCGGATTTAAAATACACATGAGATGTGGCTACAAAGAGAGTCTGCTCGTCAATTTTGTTGATGATAGTTTCGACATCGATTCCAGGATGGCCAAAACTGGGAATAAGCTCGACTTCCCACTCCATAAATCGAGCGATCTCAGAAACGGCATATATTGAAGAGGGAAAGTCATGGTCGGTCATCACGATCTTGTTCCTGGTTCCGTTTTTAATTCCAAATTGGGTGGACAATGCCACCCAATGAGCAATGGATGCGTTGGGAATCATCGTGATCTCCGTGCTCCCGGCTCCAAGAAGGAATGACAGTTTGTGTCCGATTTTACTCGGCAGATCCCACCACGTTTCCCTCCAGGCGCTCACACCATTCTCAGCCCAAGCCTTATAAAACGACAAAAGATCGTCAGCCACTTGATTAGGAACAGCCCCAAGAGAATTGCTGTTGAGGTAAACACATTTATTGAGGATGGGAAACAAATCTCGAATAGACTTGAAATCTTCAGCGCTGTTCAGATCAATCATTTGATTCCCTAAAACCTATCATATCTTCCCCTTTTAAGAAAGAATTAGGGCCAGGCCTTCCAAACTTGAAAAACTTTCAACAGAATAAAATTGATATCGAGAAAGTTATTCAAGTTTGGAAGGCCTGGCCCTAATTCTTTCTTAAAAGGGGGGAGACTTAGGTCTGGGTTTGCGGCCGTAGAAAAAATCATCTCCCCATAATGCAATGGATTGAGCTCCATGAGACCAAGTTGTGGAATATCGGATAAATCTGTGAAATCCATTATTAGGTTTACTGTACGGACACACAGATATACAGACTGCACAGTCCGTTCCGGCTTTTCTCCAGTATCGGTAGCATTCCTCACGCTTTAACACCCATTTCATAACACCATTTTCTACCGTTTTACCTGAGTGAGGAATAGCCTGTGACGGACAGTTTTCAGCACATTTTTTACAGATTTCACAAAAGTCCTGAATGCCCCGAGTAAAGGGTTGGTCAGGTATCAAAGGAATGTCTGTCGTAAGCATCCCCAAGCGCATACGAGCGCCGAATTCCCAGGTTATGAGCATACCGAACCGGCCAAGCTCTCCCAATCCGGCCTTCCAGCCTAAAGGAGGCAGCATGGCCTGGTAGTTGCTTCCTGCGATATGAGCTCGAGCCGAAAATCCCATTTTGCGGATATACCGGGCAGCAATAATTGAAATCTTGGCGGCCTCGACATATTTTTTCGCCGTTTCTATAATCACAGGAGGCTGGGGGGCTGCAGCAATCATCTTTTGATCCATCTCGATAGCAAATACAACGGCATAAGCATGTTTAAGTACAATTTCACTTCCATAAGGCTCTGGCCCCCGGCCGACATGTGAATACACAAAGGCTTGATCCAACTCACAAACACCGCAAATATCCGCCCCCAGATAACGGATTAAGTTTTTTATAGAGTCTGTATTTTCTTTGGGTGAATTTTCAGATTTAATGGAATGGACTTCACCATCTACGTGTTCCAGCTGCTCTTCAAGAAATTCAAACTCGGCTGAGGCCAACTTATAATGAACGGGATGTTTTTTCATATGGAGGGGTGAAAGAATATCAGGCAGTTTTCTGGTTTTTTCATCCTTTGATTTATTCTCTGGATGCTGATTGTAGTACTCGATATAGTGTAGACTGTTCTTTTTTAAATCGAATCGAGCGAATATAACGTCTCGTTCATCAATTTTCTTTAAAGTCCCTACAATTTGAAGAGAATGTTTTGGTTTCACGGAGAAAAAAACAAAAGTTATAACAAAAACAGATAATCCAAACACACCTGCATAGAACCATTCTCTTAGGGGCAAAGAGATAAAGAAAAAAAGCGCATTAAAAGCAGCAATTAAATAGGCCATAAAAAAACTTCTAACGGCGGCTCTTCTTTCTTTCTCTAACAGACTGACAACAGCAAAGATGAAAAAATAGAGAAAAGCACAGACAAAAGTTATTTCCCCAAATATTTCCCAAACTGTCATCACGGTGGCTTACTTTTTTTTGTTTTCCTTTACTTTAACTCAGAGGATAAATTTTATTCCTAATTTAAATATCAGAGTGCTAAGAATTAAAGGAAAATCTTCTGTAGATAACCCAAAATTTAAATCCTGGATGGTTGTAGTTACAGAAGTTTTGCTGTAAAGATAAGAGACATCTGCAGCAAAGTAGATCAGTTTTGAAATTTTAGATTGAATACCGAACCCGACCTGACTCCCGGGACTGCTATCGACTTTCTGAAAAAAAGTTATCTCAGGGATAGTGACTATATCCTCCATCCTGAAACTTGTAAAAATGTAGCCTCCTCCTACAAATACAAAGGGATTGATCGTCCGGTCGGATGTGAGGAAATATTGGAGAAAAACAAAAAAAGGACTCACCGATAAGCTTCCCTCCAGAAGTCCTCCAGGCTCTGCGCTGGTTTGACTCTTCCATGCTCCAAAATCAAAGGAAAGATATATATTTTTTTTCATAGGAATAGAGAATCCAAAACCCGACCAAACTCCGGAGTCAAGATTTTTATCCCGCGGTGATGACAGGCCTAAATTGCCATGGATACGCACGTTTGTCTCTTCTTTGGCATCAACATTCTGCGTAACGAAAAAAAGAAACAAAAGAAAAAATGCTAATTTTGCTCGCTGGTCCATTGTTTGACTTCTATTTATTGTACCCATTTTAATTGAGTTATGCTACATTATTGTCTTGGTCAATTAAAGG
>JAZFSR010000165.1:0-3890 GCA_036446295.1 Candidatus Aminicenantaceae bacterium | reverse complement strand
TATTCACGAATCTTAACATCCTTATCCATATCCATCTTATTTTCCCAAAAACGTCAGCAATAAAATTTTATATTACTTCTATAATATCAAAAATCCTGAATTATTCATAAAATCTACCGACACCTTCATTTATCATTGATGATATCAACTTGATAGAATGATTTCTAGCAATATCTCAGACATCACTTTATTATTGACTAGTTTATTTCAAATGTCGGCATTTTTTACCCCAAGGGGGCGAAGCGGTGTATCTCTGCGCGCAGCGATCAGAGCGAGGACGGAGGTGCGCCGGCCCTATTTGCTTTTGGTCTTCTCTTGATGTAATAAAGAACAAGGATAATCATTTCCATATCGCAGCGAAACAGGAGACGAATATGAAACTAGTCAAAATATTTTCGATGTTATTTCTTTTCGTTCTTTGTCTTTTAATCACATGGCCGCTATTTCCTGCGCAAAACACACCCAAGTACGACCTCCTGTTCATCAACGGCAAGGTGATGGACGGCACTGGCAATCCCAGCTTTTATGCGGATGTGGCTGTGAGTGATGGAAAAATCGCTGCCATCGGACGGCTCAAAGATAAGGCCCAAGCCAGCCGGGTAATCGATATCAAGGGAAAAGTCATTGCCCCGGGATTTATAGACATTCATTCACATGCCTTCGACCGTGTGGCCAACGAAAACAGCTGGAAGGGGGAAGAAAAGAGATTCTCTGCGCCCAATTACGTAAGTCAGGGTGTAACGACTCTTGTGTCTAACCAATGCGGAAGTTCTCCTCTCTCCATTGCACAGCAGAAAGAATTCCTGACTAAAAAGGGAATCGGCCTCAATGCATTGCTTTTGATCGGGCACAATGACGTCAGACGGCATGTGATGGGAAATGATTTCCGAAGGCCGGCCACTGTGGATGAGATCAATCAGATGAAACTCATAATCCGGCAGGCCATGGAAGATGGCGCTGCCGGCATATCCTCCGGCCTTGAGTATGTCCCGTGTATCTGGAGCACGATCGAAGAAGTGATAGCTCTTGTTGAAGTGATCGTTCCCTATGGAGGTTTTTTCCAAGCCCACGAGAGAGCTGCGGGAATGACACCTATGTGGTATGTGCCGAGCCAGGACGAACCCGGCCCGCCCACAATGCTGGGAAACATTGTGGATTTGATAGAAGTGGGAGAGAGGACGGGAGCAAAAATGATAGCGACTCATATCAAAGCCCGAGGTGTTGATTTTTGGGGTGGAAGCCGAGTCATCATTCAATTGATCAACGATGCCAGAGCACGGGGCGTCGATATCTGGGCCGATGCTTATCCCTATAACTCATCGGGCAGCGATGGGAGTGTAGTCTTAATCCCCCGATGGGCCCTAGGTAGAGACTATCAGGAAACACTAAAGGGAGTCCTCCAAGATCCGGAAAAGAAAAAAGATCTATTTATGGATATCAAACACGCCTTTAACTGGAGAGGCAACGCCGAAAACATCATCGTAATGGATTATCCCGACACATCCTTTGTTGGGAAAAACATTGCTTCACTAGCCGAAGGCAACGGCATCTCTGATATTGAGATGGTCATAAAACTCCAGCTCGATGGATTCCCCAATAGACAAGGTGGAGCCAGACTGCGGAGTTTCTCCATGTCAGAGATAGACATCGAAGCTTTTTATGCCCAACCCTGGACAGCCACTTCAACAGATGGGCGTATCGCTCTTCCAACGGACGGCCCTGTCCACGCCCGCTATTACGGAACATTCCCTAGAAAAATCCGGCATTACGCAATGGAAAGGAAGGTTCTCACCGTAGAAAATGCCGTGCGGTCCTCGACCTCTCTTCCGGCTCAAATCCTTGGCCTTAGGGACCGGGGATTGCTCCGTGAAGGTCACCATGCTGACATCGTCGTCTTTGACCCAGAGAGCATCAAAGACACTGCGACTTTTTTCAAACCCCACCAGTACGCAGAAGGAATCAATTTTGTTCTGGTGAACGGCGTCTTTGTGGTTGATGAGGGAGAGCTCACATGGAAAAGACCAGGAATCGTGATCTCCAATCCAAATATGGGGAAATAAAATGGAAAAACTATACCAGGCCGCCGAAAAGGCCATATGTTCGTCTCTTAAGTTAAAAGAAGGAGAGAATTATCTTCTCATCACGGACAAGCAAAAGATGGACATTGCCGAAGCCATGGCCCACTGGGCTAAACAATCAGGAGCCATGACAACGACCTACCTCATGACAGAAACTCTCCGGCCCATTGTCGAACCTACAAAACTTTTTAAAGACATGATGGCACAGGCAGATGTTGTCACCTATATGCTCGATGCCCGGATTGAAGAAAAGCCATTCAGGGGATTTATGGTCAAAGAAGGGATAAAAAACAGCCGGATCTGTATGATGCCGGGAATCACTGTGGACATGATGGAGCGGTTGGTCAACATCGACTTTACGGATATGGATGCCTTCACACAGAAAGTTATTGAAGCCATGGATGGTGCCGATGATGTGGTTATCGAAAATCCGGACGGAACTTATCTGGAATGCAGCGTGAAGGGACGGACATGGAAGGCCGATAACGGCGATATAAGCCAGATGGGAGGCCACGGCAACCTCCCTGCAGGTGAATGTTTTACGGCGCCAATAGAAGAGAGTTTCACAGGAAAGCTGGTCATCAACCTCATCGATGATAAATTCGGCCGGGGAGAAATGTTCTTCGAAAAAGGAACTCTTGTTGAATACAGTGGAATTGGAATCGAAGAAATCGTTAAAAATATCGGCGATGATGCAACCGGAAAAATAATCGGTGAGTTCGGCATTGGAACCAATCCCGGTGCCAAAATATGCCCCAATATGCTGGAAGCCGAAAAGGCCTTTGGAACAGCCCACTTTGCCATCGGCGACTCGTACGGGATCGGGACAAATTCCAGTCCTCACCATTATGACGCCCTGGTGGACAAGGTCACAATCAAAGCCAAAGGGAGGACCATCGCAAAAGACGGCCGCTTTCTTTTATAAAAAAAAATAAAAAAAACTTGAGATATCTAACACAATAGGTAAAATAGTCCATATTGGAGGACGACATGAAAAAATATTTTACTTTCTTTGCCGTCATCATGTGCCTTGTTGTCTTCTCATGCTCAACGGGTGAAAAAAGCGTAGAAACCGGTATTACCGGTGTCGCTTTTGTTGAGAACAGCCTGGATGATGCCATCGTTCAGGCCAAAGAAGAGAACAAGCTCATTTTGCTCGACTTTTACTCACCCACGTGAGGGGGCTGCGTAGCGCTGGACAAGTTTGTCTGGCAAGATAACGAAGTTGGAATATTCGTCAACAAAACATATGTCCCCGTCAGAGTTCAAACCCAGGATCCCGACAGCGGGTATTCTCAATACAGAGAAGATTTCAATATCCCTGGAACTCCCACAGTCATTTTCCTCAATGCCGATGGTACGGAAATCGACCGCTTTGTCGGTTACGGCGGAGAGGAAGACAGGGATGAAACCTTCCAGAAAGTCAAGGACTATGCCGCGGGAATCAACACCCTTCCTGCTCTGCTCGCCGATCTGGAAGAAAATCCAGACGATGTGGAGTTGAATTTTAAGCTGGCCGAAAAATACCAGGACCGTTACGAAAGAGACAAAACCACACCCTATTATGAGAAAGTCCTGGAACTCGATCCCGATGATGAAAAGGGACACAGAGTCGAAGCCACATACCAGGTGGCACTTTTTCAAGCCCGGACCGAACAGAACGTCGATCCTTTGAAAGCCTTTATTGCCACAAACCCAGATGAAAAATACCTGGTCAATGCCTACTCTACTCTTGCATCTACATATTCAAGAAAAAAAGATACGAAAAATACAGTCGCCACCTATGAAGAAGCTCTCCAAAAACTTCCCGAC
>JAZFSR010000164.1:0-3238 GCA_036446295.1 Candidatus Aminicenantaceae bacterium | reverse complement strand
AGCAAATATGAGTTCAGCGTTTGGGAAGGTGAACAGGAATGGGGGGATAAATGAAAAGAGGAGAAATCAGGTGGTATAAGTTCAAGTCACCAGATAAAAAAAGACCTGTTTTGATCCTGACACGGGATTCAATATTAGAATACTTGGGCGAAGTCACTATAGCGCCAATCACCTCAACAATAAGAGATATCCCCAGCGAAGTTTTTTTGACTAAATCTGACGGGCTGCCCTCAGATTGTGTCATTAACTTTGATCATATTCAAACGGTTTCCAAAAACAAAATTGGTTCTCTTTTAACAATCCTGTCACCTGAGAGATTAAAAGAAGTCCGGGAAGCTATTCAGTTCTCCCTTCATTGAGGAAAAAACGAGGTGTTAGATTGAAATTGAAATTGAATAGAAGAACGGTATAATATGTATCAATCGAGAAGGACGAAGGACGGAATCATGAATAAAGACCAACCTATTATCAGAATCCAAAACCTTAAAAAAAGCTATGATGGAGAAAACTATGTGCTCTGCGGCATCGATGTCGATATCTTCCCCGGACAGATCATCGGGTACATCGGACCGAACGGAGCCGGCAAGACAACCACTATCAAAATCCTGATAGGAATGCTGCCTGATTTCGAAGGCCAAGTGACCGTCTTTGGCAACGATGTGTCAGAAAATCCCTTGGAAGTTAAAAAGAGGATTGGATATGTCCCTGAAACCGCAGCCCTGTATGACACTCTCACGCCTTTAGAATATCTCAGGTTTGTGGGCCAGATCTACGGGATCTCTAAAGAAACGATTCTTTCCCGAACTAAAAAGATGCTTACACTTTTTGGACTAAAAGACCATTTAAATGTGAGGATGAACTCCTTTTCGAAAGGGATGAAGCAAAAAGTCCTGGTCACTGCCGGTTTGATTCATGATCCTGATATCCTCTTTTTAGATGAACCCCTGGCCGGCCTCGACGCCAATACCTCGATGATAATCAAGGAGATCCTTTCCCTGTTGGCAGCAGAAGGGAAAACGATCTTCTACTGCTCCCATGTTATGGATGTGGTAGAGCGCATATGCCATCGGATCATCATCATCGACAAGGGCACTATTATTGCCAACGGTTCGTTTGATGAACTCCAGGAAATGAACAAGGGGAAATCTCTGGAGGGGATTTTCTCGAAATTGACAGGCAGCTCGGGACATGCGGCAAAGGCCCGTGAATTTATCTCAGCCTTCCACAGTGAGACAGAAAAATGACCGACTTAATCCTCAAGGCCCTTGATCTCTTTAAATGGTTCTTCCGCTTACTGGGCGTGGACTATGAAATATTCAGGATTCTTATATGGGTCAAACTCACCGTAGACAACCGTCAGGAAAAATCTATGGTCCAGAGAAAGGGCAAAAAAGAGATGTCCAACTCCATGCTGAAGGTGACAATCATTTATGCACTAATGGGGATTTTCCTCGGCCTTTTGCTCTTAGGAATTCAATCCGCTTTTACCTCCATGGTTATGGTCTTTTCTATGGTCATGGTCATGACGGCCGTCGCCCTGATTTCAGATTTCACCTCAGTTCTCCTCGACACCACAGACAATGCTATACTTTTGCCGCGTCCCATAGACAGCCGCACTATGGCCACAGCCCGAATCACACACATCGTTATCTATATCCTCATGATCACCCTTGCGTTGACCGCCGTTTCAATTGTCATGGGTACCATCAAATTCGGCCCCTTATTCCCAATAGCTTTTATTGTCGCATTATTTTTTGCCGTTCTTTTTGTCGTTTTCTTAGCCAATGTTTTTTATCTCCTTCTCATAAAAATTTCTTCAGAAGATCACTTCCGTGACATCATACTCTATTTTCAGATTTTTATGGCGGCATTTGCAATGGGAAGCTACCAGCTTCTACCGAGGCTTATGGAAATGGATGCCTTAAAAGGATTCACATTACCGATCCGCTGGTGGACATACTTCCTCCCTCCCGCATGGATGGCGTCTTCCATCGATATGGCCGTAAATGGAGATTTCAGCGCTGCAAAAATCGTGATGTCTTTGACGGGAGTGGTGATCCCGATTGCCAGCGTGTATATAGTCATCAAGTATCTTGCTCCCGGATTCAGTCAGGCCCTCTTACAAATGGACGCGACTGGTTCAGCATCAGACGAAAAACTCTATGCAGCTAAAAAAAAGGGAAAATTCCAAACTTTCCTCTCACGAATTTTCACGGCCAACTCCTCAGAACAATCTGTTTTTCAACTGTCTTGGAAACTGTCATCCCGTGACAGAAAATTCAAGCTCAGAACCTATCCCACTTTCGGATATATGCTGATCATCGCTTTTATCTTGAGCGTTTACCGGGGGGAGGGAAACCTTCTTGAGAATATTCAAAATCTTCCCTCAACGGGAAAATATCTCATCTTTCTCTATATCGGCTGCCTCGTGATCCCCATCGTTGTGCTTCAACAGAGATTTTCCGACCAACACGAAGCCTCGTGGATCTATTATTCATTCCCGTTTGCCTCACCTGGAGATATCCTGAAAGGCAGCCTCAAAACCATGGTCGTCAAATATGGTTTTTCCGTCTTTATACCGCTGTCTCTTTTTGTCTTTTTGGTGTGGGGGCCACATGTTCTGGATGATATCGTTCTTGCGTTCTTGAATATGATCATCGCCAGCCTGGCCATCGGGATTATGGTCAGGAAAGATTTTCCATTCTCCAAAAAAGCCAGTTCGGCAGCAGAAAGTCAAAAAGGGATGACTGGGCTGCTTACCTTTTTGTTTCCCGCAATTTTAGGTGGAATTCACTATGGATTGACACTGCTGCCCTATGCCATCCCGGCCGCTATTGTCATCGCTATGGGGATCGCCTACTTGGGGATGAAATTGCTCGGACAAACCACCTGGAAAATGATTTCATAAGACCCTCGATGATCCCACAGCTGGTCGAATTGTATAACAAGCAATTCGATAGCTGTGACTTATTTGTATATTCCCTCTCTAGGGCCAAAGGAAAAGAGTATTATTGTATCTTTTTCGGCTTTGTATATAAGCCTTCTGCTCTGACCTTTAACCGAATAACTCAACGATAAAAGTTCTCTTAATTCGCCCTTGAGTTTTTTTCCAGAAAATGGATCCTCTATAACACATTTTATAGCATTTTTAAGCTCTTCCCTCTCCTGCTGCTGTTTCAGCTTCTTTCTCATCTTTTTAAACTTAGAGGTTTCAACCAATTTCATCTAGAAATCCCTC
>JAZFSR010000163.1:0-10757 GCA_036446295.1 Candidatus Aminicenantaceae bacterium | reverse complement strand
GAATCTCATTGAGTAAAAATTTGTGTGGAATTATATCCACTAAAAAGATCGCTGTCAATCCGGATGGGCGAAGGCGAATATCAGAAATGAAAGCGCCGCCGGGGAGAGGAATGGACGAGTTTAAGCTTAAAATTCATAATTTCCGTACGTGAGATTTTTCTTTTCCAGGCTGATGCCCATGGCTTTCTCCAACTGTGAGACGGCAATCTTGTATTGGATAAGGACTTGAATCTCTCTAGACTTGGCATCAGCTAGGCTTTGTTGGTGCTGAAAAAGCCATTCGCTGCTCTGGACGAGCCCCAGCCTGTACCGCTGCTCTTCGACTTCCACCTTTTTTTCCATCATCTCTCTGTAACGGGTCGTGGATGTCATTTCCTGTTCGCTGTTCCGAAGCGTCTTAAAAATTCCTAAAAGTTCATAATAGACGGCCTTTTCCTGCCTCTCTTTTTCGACCAAGTTTTTTTCCTCTTCCAGTTTGGCCCTGGCATAACCGGCCCGGGAAAAAATGCTCTCAAGAGGAATAGTCAATCGAAACTGGATTCTCAAATCCGGGTATTTCCCTGTTAAAATTTCCTTAAAGGCATCCCACCGCGAGCTTTCTTCCTGGCCCACAATAACGTTTGTTAGGGCGTTGTCATCCTGGTAGAGAAACTTCACTCCCCCTTGTCCCCAATAGGACAGCCTGAAATCCAGGTCGAGCTGGGGAAGGAGTTGATTCCTTTGATACCTGATCGCCAGGTTTGAATTTTCCAGCTCCCTCTCGATCCTGACAATCTTGGGATTCCGTGCCAGGCTGACCTCCAGAGCCTCTTCAAAACGAATCGTGGGTTTCTCGAGAGAGGGTAAATCAAGGGGGACAATCGTTTTTATAGAGCCCGTTCCATCCGGAGGTAAATTCAAAAGAGCTTTGAGCTGGTCTTCGTAGGTCTCCAGTTGGGTTCTGGCACTTATCACTTGGCCTTCGTAGCGGACGACTTCGGTTTCGGCATTCAGCAGATCGATGGCCGATTTAGTCCCGATCCGGACCGCTTCCCGGGTGTTCTTCATCTGCCGATTGCTTTGATCTAACGCCAGTTGTCTTACCTTGAGATTCTCGTGGGCTTTGACAAGGTTCCAATAGGCCTGTTCCACTTCAAAGACTTTTTCGTTAATGGTGTTGTTTAAGTCCAGGATAGAAATATCCACCTGGTTTTGAGCTCTTTTGATATCGTACCTGTTGATGTTTGGGCCAAAATTTTTCAGCAGGGGTTGAATGAATCTTAACTCTACCTGGTTGTTATACGTCGGATTTATGGAATTGAATTTGCGCGTCGAATCTGTTGTCGTATTATAGTAGTACAATGAAAAATCGCCCCCCGTGATGATCTTATTACTCAAATAAAAGGTATAATTAGTCAGATCCCGTTTGTAATTGGTCCCTTCCAGCCCCCAGCTTCCGACAACATTCGAATTCTGATTAGAATAAGACAAATTCAGTTTAGGGATAAAGATTTCTTTCGCTTGATTAATAGAAACCTCTGAGATCTCCGGGTTAAACGCCTGGACTTTGATATCGAGATTGCCCTCCAAGGCTTTAAGAATACTGTCCCTGAGAGACAATTCGATTTTTTCAGTTTTTGGTTCTTGGGCAAATGCGAACGATATCAACAAAAGTGACAGGCTGATTATAGCTATTTTTCTCTTCATTGTTTCCTCCTACTTCTCCACGATTTTGATGTTGGCATCGTGGGCAAGCGTAAAATGACCCTCAATAAGCACCTGTTCGCCCTCGATGACACCCTCTCCCTGCCTTTCTGCAGGTAAAATTTCAGCATAATCTTCATTTTCCAAGCCGGTCTGAACATACCGCCATTTTGCCAATCCATCCTCATGAACAAAGACCAGCTTTCTTCCTGCCCGGTGCAGAATCGCTTCCTGAGGCACGAGCAGGCGTTTCTCATATATGTCTGACACGATCTCTACTTGGGCATGCATTCCCGGTTTGATGTTCTCATCGGGATTGGGAGCATCGATGAATACTTTACATGTTTTATCTTCAGGATTGACGACCGGACTTATGGATTTGACCTCTCCTTTAAAAACCCGGTTTGGATACGCACTGAATCTCAACTCGACCTCCCGGCCCACCTTCATTTTTCCGATCTCGCTTTCCAGGACTTTGGCATGGACTTGAATCCTTTCAATATTGACAAGAGTGAAGAGCTCGGTTGAACCAGACACGTACTCCTCAGGAGAGATTTTGACATCCGTGATGATTCCGGAAAAAGGAGCCCGGATATTCGTCTTCTCCAGGTTCAGCCTGGCTTTTTTTACATCTATCTCAGATTGAGTCAGCCCCTTCGCGGCCGCAACGATCTCTTCTTTTTTCTCTCCGGATTCAATCAAAAAAAACTCATACTGCCGGGACGCTTCCTCAAATTCCTCTTCTGTGACTTGTCCCTGCCTGAAGAGAAGTCTTTTTTCTTCATACTCGTTTTCGGCCTTTTTCAATTTTTCCGGGTCAACGGTTTGTTCGACATCTGTTTGATCGGAAAACTGACTTTCCAGCAGTAATTCAGAAAGATTTTTTAACCGCGCAGCATCGGCGCTTTCAAGGTTGAGGGTGTATTCCCTGTCGTCCAGCTTCACAAGCAAATCTCCCTTTTGAACTCGCTGGCCTTCCTCGACATTAAGAATATCGATTTTACCGGAGACCTCCGGTTTCATGACAATATGTTTATCCGTGACCGCCTCACCCGGTGATTTTAGCTTGATGATCAAATCATCTAAAATAACAGGGGTCGTTTTTACACTCACAAATTCTTCTTTGATTCTATCCTTGACTTCTGGTGAATTCCTGATCGATTCCGGATCAGAGGCCGCCTTTTCACCACTTTGACAAGAGACGAGAAGAACGAGTGATAAAAGAGACACGACAAAGAAATAAGAAACACTGCGTTTATAGGGAACTGTCTTTTTTTTCATAACCCTCTCCTTTGAAAACAAATCGTCACACTCTATTTATTTCACCTGAATAACTCAGGTTTATAAACTTCAAAGTTTAATGTTTAGATGCAATATTTGTGTATCCCCTTGAATAATACGTCATTCAAGCACGGATTGTTAACCCACGCGAGAAAATATTTTACATTATTAAAGAACGATAAATCCAAATTTTTTTCTCATGCTCACTTTCTCGGAGAGGAAAGCAAGGGAAAGTTGCAAAGGGGAATTCAATCGGGCCATCCGGATGCACTCACGGAAAACATGGTGGCCAAACTGAAAGACATTCCGGTCGACATTGCGCCTGAATACAAATATTAAGAAAGGGTTCAAGGATTCAAGGGGTCGAGGGATTAAGGGTTTTTCTTTCGTGCTTCAGCGACCATTTTTTTGACATCCTCAAGCATCGTCGGGGCATGATAGACATAGCCATCTTTAATGGTCCACTGGACTCCACCTTTTTTTATCAACACACCGTCAACCATCTCCATCACACCTGTGGGATAGAGGTATTTCATGTTCTTGAGCGGATTGCCTTCGACAAGAATAAGGTCCGCAAGATACCCTGAACGGACACGCCCCAGTTCATTCTCTTTTCCCAGAATTTTGGCGTTATTCCCTGTGGCATGCTGGATCACATCGATGGGATGAAAACCCGCTTCTTGATGCAGTTCAAGCTCCCGGATAAGACTGAAACCATACATCATATAAATATAACCCGCATCTTCACCAACACCGATCAGGCCGCCTTTGAGAGAAAAATTGCGGACGGCTCTCATCCAGATCTTAAAATTCTGTTTCCAGAACACTTCGTCCTCTGTTGTCCAATTCCAAAAATAGGAACCGTGGTGAGCCGGATCAGGTTTGAAGTATTCTTCAAGAACAGGATGGAGATAATCACCAAACCAGGGCTGATTCTGTGCTCTGACTAAATCGCGATTGGCTTCATAGATAACGAGTGTCGGACACCATGCGACTTGTTTATCCACAAGAGTCTGAAGGACATGATTCAGTTTTTTAGGATCGGTTTCCCTCCAGAGATGGCCGGCATAACGGAACCGATCGGCCTCATTGTCAAGACTGTACCAATAGGGGAAATTCTGTGATCCCTTCAGGGCCGCATCAGGCACACCGTACCAGTGCTCTATCGAGGTGACCCCAAAAGCGGCATCGTCCCAGGCATCCGTTTCTTCCACGGCCACATGATGTGCAACCCGGAGGTTAAGTTTTCGTGCCTCTGTAACAGCGGCTTCCATGATGTCCCGGTCCATACCAAATATTTTGACGCCATCTCCACCCTGCTTGGCAATGTCCCGGACACTTATACGTGCCTGCTCAGGAGTCTCACCCCAGGCTCTCATATAGAGAAAAATCCGCGGGGCCGCTATTTGTCCATCATTGCTCTTGCGCCGTTCCTCAATGGTCATCTCGTAATTGCTGCCCACATCACGCACAGACGTAATCCCGCAGGCAAGCCAGAGTTTGTACAAGTATTCAAACGGAATAGGTGTCCCTCCCCTGTTATCATGGACATGGGCATGGATGTTGATCAATCCGGGAAGAAGATAACGTCCGGTTCCATCCAGAATATGCTTTTCTTTTGAATGGCTCTCCCGGTCACGAGCACCGCGAACCGATTCAATCTTGTTATTCTTGAGAATAACATCCACCGGACCGCGTGGAGGAGTCCCTTTCCCATCTATGAGGATGACGTTTCGGATGACCAGCCTTTCATACCGCTCTCCACTCTTTACTCCTTTTGTCTGTCCCCACAGTCCACAAACAAATGAAAAACACAACAGTATCGACAATATAAAGTGAACTGTTTTTTTCTTTTTTCCCATTTTCCCTCCTCCTCAACACGTATTTGCACTATTAATACTAAAATAGAGAAAAAATATCTACATAAATCTGAAGAAGATTTTTAGGATTCAAGGATTCAAGGGTTCCTTGAATCCTTATTTATCAACAATCGCTTCGACGATAAATTCGGGAGGATACTGCATGTGGATTTTGACAGCGCAGCTGTTTACAGATTTGATCACAGCCGATTTGTATTTTTCTGGAAATTTATCCGGTAGATTGATGTTTATGAAAATTTTCTCAATCCTCTTGGTCTCCGGATTTCTTTCTTTTTTTAAGACAAGGGAAACGTTCTTATAAGACAGGCCGCGGCTCTGGCAGAATACGAGAACATAGTAACCGGCACACGTGGCCATCGAAGCTAAAAACAGGTCGAATGGTGCAGGAGCGGTTCCCTCTCCGCCCCCGTGAACAGGCTGATCTGTCTTAATGACAAAATCCCCTAATTTGGCATCAACTTTTTTTCCCCCCGGAAAGGAAACTTTTATGTTTTCATTCATAACCCATCACCTCCATTTTATTTAAAACTGTCCGGCCCTTTGGAGAAGATAGCCAAAAGAAGTTTTCTGTCCTTATCCGTAAGTGCCAGACGGCCGAACAGGCTGAATACTCTCTCTGTCACATGCCTTTTGTTGTCCGGATGGATAAAATGCTTCTCCTCTAATTTTTGGAGAATTTTATGGATACATTCCTCCTGCTCTTTCCACGGGAGGGGCATTTCATCCAAAATATCAGGAGTCTGTTTGTCATATGTATAGATTGAGAAAAGAGTTAAAAGCACGGCAGAAGCCAGGTTGTAGGACGGTTGATCGCCAAACTGTGGGATTGTGAACCGAAAATTAGAAAAAGAAAGCTCTTCTGATGTTAAGCCCGTGATTTCGTTTCCAAATAGAAGCCCAACCCTTGTTTTATCGGGAAAATCAAATATCTTCGAAACCGCTTCATCTAAAGACAGGAGAGGGAAATTTTTCCTCTTTTTTTTGGTGGACGCCAAAATAATGTTCATATCTGAAGTGGCTTCAGGAAGAGTGGGAAAGAACCGGGCATTTTTTAGTATCTCCTGGGAATGAACGGCTGTCACAAAAGATTTTCTTTCAAATTTGTCCATCCCCACGACAGAAAGGTTCTCAATACCTGTGTTTTTCATAGCACGGGCGGCAAGCCCGATGTTTTCAGGTTTTTGCGGCCGGGAGAGGATAACTGAAAGTCTATTTTTGAGCGATGCCATCGCAGATTTGGATCAAAGGATATTGGCCACAATACCTCCGAGCAAAGCCCAGTAGATTGTGGAAATATAGGGATTTCCGGTGATGAAACATGCTCCTGATTTGCACCCTATTAAGCGGTAATAAAAAAATCCAAAAACACCACCGAGAATGACTCCCAAAACAATTTTTATAATCATTTTTTGTCCAAATATACTCAAATATCTTCCTATAAATCCTATCGGAGAGTGTCAAATAAGATTATCAAAATTGACTGCCTAAGTCAAAATTTTCCGGTGCTGCCGAAGCCGCCTTCCCCCCGTGAGCTGTCTTCAAGATCTTCGACTTCCTCAACCTCGACTTCTACAACCGGCTGGACGAGGAGCTGCGCAATTTTCATTCCCTTATCTATAATAAAAGGATCCCGACCCAAATTGACCATAACAACCTTGATCTCACCCCTGTATCCCGCATCAACAACTCCGGCAAGCCTATGGGCGCCTCTTAAAGAAACACCGCTTTTATCCCATATCAATCCGACATATCCCATTGGAATCTCCACTTTGATTCCTGTTGGAACCGCATAGATTTCACCCTTCTGCAAGGCATACGCCATAGAAGAAAAAAGATCCATACCTGCATCTCCCTTGTGTCCACGGAGAGGAAGTTTGGCATCCGGGCTCATTTTTTTTACTTTAAGTTTCATGATGTTAAATCCCTTCTATCCTGACTTTTTCAAAATACGGACCGGCCCTGTCAGCAAAAACCTGAAGCTTTTCTCTGCCGAAGGGTTTTATTTTTTCGAATGTTTTGTCTAATGTGTTGACAGGTTTAAACTGCTGGATCTGGTAGCTTTTCGATCCCTTCAGAAGTTGACCGATTTCTTCTATATCATTTTCATCTATAAATCCGGGAACGACTGTGGTCCGGAAGATGTAATCCAATCCGGAGCGCTGAATGATCTTTATGCTTCTTCTCACATTATCTGTGTCCACCGGCACGGCCGTAATTTTTTCATATTTGTCCAGAGGCGCCTTTATATCCATGGCCACGGAATCCAGCAATCCGGCTTTGATCAGCTCTTCCAGCTTTTCCGGGAAGGCTCCATTCGTGTCAATTTTCACCAAAAGGTTTCTGTCTTTGATAATCTGAAGAAGAACATCCAGTTCATCATGGAGCAGGGGTTCACCACCGCTGACACAGACGGCTTCCAACCAGTTTTTTCGTGAATCGAGGTAACTGAGAAAATAATCCATCGGAAAAGTGGGCAGAGATTGAGGCTTTAAGACTAGCTCTGCATTATGGCAAAACGGGCAGCGGAAATTACAGCCTCCGACGAAGACCGTAGATGAGATATAGCCGGGAAAGTCTATTGGGGCAAACTTTTCTATCCCTTTGATTTCAACCAATCGTCCAATTCCTCTTGGCTATTGAGCACGGCTTTTGAGACTCCATCATCCAGGGCGATCAATGTGGGGATAATAATGCCTCCTGATTCATCTCGTTTGATGTCGGCAAGAAAATCCCGGATTTTCATTTTGCTTTCTTTTTGGACCAGATTGTATTCCTGCCAATCGAGAGGTGTATCAGACAGGTAGCCTTTGAGTTTTTCACAGTTTGGGCAGTTGGGATAAGAGAAGAGGAGATATTCCATCAACTCGCTCCATGTACCCCTTCCGAATAGGTCACACGCTCCTTGAACTCCTGTTTTTTCCCGTCGTTCCAGGTCGCAACCGGCCTGAGATAGCCCACAATCCGGGAATAGACTTCTGTGTTCTCCCCGCATTCGGGACACTTATGCACTTCTCCTTTTATAAAACCATGAACGTGACACACGCTGAAAGTGGGAGTGATACTGAAGTAGGGCAGTTTTGTTTCCGATATTTTCCTCACAAGCTTCTTGCACGTTTTCCCGTCGATGGATTCGGGCAGAAAAGCGTGGAATATTGTGCCTCCCGTATAGAGCGGTTGGAGGTCTTTCTGGTGCTCGAGGGCTTCGAAAATGTCCCGTGTGGCATCCACATTGAGCTGCGTGGAATTTGACATAAACGGATATTTGTCTGTTCCCGCCGTAATGATCCGGGGATACTTGGCCCTATCCAGCCTGGCGAGTCTGTAGGACGTGGACTCTGCCGGAGTGGCCTCAAGGTTATACAGTTGACCGGTTTCCCCCTGAAACTGCTTCATGGTTTCACGCATGAAATTGAGCACCTTAATAGTAAAATCTTTTCCTTCCGGAGTACCGATTCCCTTGCCAAGAAAATTCAAGCAGGCTTCGTGCATTCCAACAATACCTATGGTTGAAAAATGATTATCAAAATGACCGAGATAGACTTTTGTGTAGGGCATAAGGCCTTTTTCCAGCATATTGTTGACGACATCTCTTTTTATTTCAAGCGAATCTTTCGCCAACGTCATCACACTCTTTAAACTGGAAAAAAACTCGGTATCGGAACCGGCTTCATATCCGATCCTGTTGAGGTTGATAGTCACCACTCCAATCGAGCCCGTAGAATCTCCGGGTCCCCACATGTTTCCTGGACGGCGCATGAGTTCTCTCTGATCGAGGTTCAAACGGCAGCACATGGCCCTGATGTCTCCAGGATCCATGCCTGTTCCGATATAGTTCTGAAAATAGGGGATTCCATACTTTGCCGTGGCATCAAAAAGGAGATCGGCGTTGGGTGAATCCCAATCAAAATCTTTGGTCAAATTGTACGTCGGGATAGGAAAGGTAAACACACGGCCGCGCAGGTCCCCTTCGATCATCAGCTCCAGGAAAGCCCGGTTGATCATGTTCATTTCTTCCTGATAGTCTCCGTAGGTAGAATCTTTTTCTTGCCCGCCAATAATGACTTTCTTGTCCTTCATGTCCGCAGGAACTGTCCAGTCGAACGTGAGGTTGGAAAAAGGTGTCTGCCATCCCCAACGGGAGGGAACATTCAGTCCAAAGATCAGCTTCTGAATATCCTGCTTGACTTTCCCATAATCCAGATTATCTGCTCTGACAAAAGGAGCCAGCAGTGTATCCACGCTTGAAAAAGCCTGGGCTCCGGCAAACTCTCCCTGCATGGTTCCGATGAAATTGACCATATGCAGACTGGCTGTTTCCAAATGTTTGGCAGGGAACGAATGCACTTGATTGGGAACATGCCCGAATCCCTTTTTGAGGAGATTTTCAAGAGACCATCCCGCACAGTAGCCTACAATCGGATAGGACAGATCATGGATATGGAGACTCCCTTCTATATGAGCGTTTTTTATCTGACCGGCGTACATTTGATTCATGGCAAAATTCGACATCACCTCTCCCGAGACTCTGGCGTTTAATCCGGAGAAACTCAGTGTCCCCTCATTGCTGTTTTCTCTGATCTTCCAGTCGAATTCGTTAATATAATCCTTGATAAGGCTGATTAAGTTAAGGCCGGTTGTGCTGGCTTCACGGATGTCCTTGTGGCGTTCCCTGTAGAGAATATAAGATTTGGCAATTTCATGATAACCCTGCCTCATGAGAACCATTTCTACGATATCTTGAATCTGTTCCACTGAAGGAATTGTGTATCCGCTGAACTTATCTTCAATCATGAAGGTAGCGATATCAGAGACACTCCGTGCCACACTTTTGTCGTCAACACCATGGGACTCCATGGCTTTTTCTATGGCAATTGTGATTTTCTCCTGCACAAAATCAACGATTGATCCATCTCTCTTTTTAATCCTAGATATCGTTCCCGTCATAAGTGTCTCCTTTCTTTCAGTCATAAATTAACCTCCCCTTCCCACAGCGGAGCGTCCTCCAATAGTATCAAATTATCCATCCCATACCCTCTTTGACACAAGAAACAAAGAGGAACAAATTACTATATATAGTGTATGAACTTTCTATGTGCTACTAAATGTTGTGGAAACTCCACTAAATTACTCTTATTAAATGTGCTTGTCAAGAGTTTTCCATTTTTTTTTATTTTAATGGATTTTCTAGAAAAAGTCTTCAATTTTTTAACCTGAATCCACTCCTATTTTTTGAAGTGCATGTTTAAGATTGGTGTCAGGATTTAATAGAATAGTCTGCAGGCCTAATTTTTCAGCGGCAATAATATTCTCTTCTCTATCGTCAATAAAAACACTTTCTTCGGGCTTTGTCCCGGCCTCCTCCAGGGCTGCCTCATAGATTCTCGGATGCGGCTTCATGAAACCCACCTCGTAGGAAACTATGTACTTGTCAAAAAGCAGAACCTCGGGATATTTTTTTTTAACGAATTCAAAACGTTCGATATCGGTATTGGAACACAGAACAAGCTTGTATCCAGACTGGAGTGACTTCAACAATTCCACAACCGGCATGTTGATAGAAAAAATATCGTTGTAAATGGAAAAGAAGGTGGTTTTATCAACCGTGGCCTTAAAGATTTTAGCGGCCTGCAAATAAAACTCATCGGGTGTCACTTTTCCCATATCAAAAGAACGGCTAAGTTCCAAATGAGCCAAAACCTCACTGATAACTTCATTTTCCGACAAAGGCGAATACTCAACAATTTTATTAAAAAAAATGTCGTTATCGAAAAATATCAGGACATTTCCCAAATCGGAAATAATACTTTTAATCATGGAATTATCCTGCTGTGCATTATATACCAGAAGGGCGAATTGACAAGCAACTTTTCCCTATGATATAAGCGCTTCATCAAGCCTTTTCAACATAGAGGA
>JAZFSR010000162.1:0-7728 GCA_036446295.1 Candidatus Aminicenantaceae bacterium | reverse complement strand
ATTGCTGTCAATATCTGTGTTTTTTTCTTTAATGAAGTCTTTCCTTTCGCTTTCTCATAGATTCTCCCCAACTCGTCTGCGGAATAATAAAATATTTTTACCACTCCCTTTTGCATGTTTCCGGAAATAGACACTTTGGTTCCAAATATCCTGAGGAATTCTTCTTGAAGAGCCAGTAGATCGGGATTTGATTCCCGTTCTTCTCTTTGTTTGGGTTTGTTTATCAGTTTTTTGACGAGTTTCTCAACAGCCCTAACGGAAAGATCTCTTTTGTTGATCTGAAGAGCGGTTTGAACCTGAAGAGATGGCTCGTCTAAAGACAGCAGGGCACGGGCATGGCCCATAGACAACAAGTCTTCCGAAAGCATGTTTTGGACTCTTTGAGGGAGCTTGAGCAGGCGCATGTAGTTGGATACAGAGGCCCTGTCTTTTCCGACTTTATGGGCCACCTGTTCCTGCGTTAGATGTAAATCTTGTGTCATTTTTTGATAGGCGGAGGCGATGTCCAAGGGATTCAAGTCTTCTCTCTGGAGGTTTTCAACGAGAGCCGCTTCCAGTTGTTGTTCTTTGGTCATTTCGCGAATGATCGCAGGAATGGTCTTGAGCCCAATTTTCTGAGCTGCGCGCCATCGTCTCTCTCCAACTATGATTGTATAATGGTCTTTGTTGGGCACAGCGACTATGGGTTGGAGAATCCCTGCTTCTTGGATCGATTGTGCCAATTCTGCTATGGATACAGGATCAAATTTTGTTCTGGGCTGATGGGGATTGGGTCGGAGTTTGTCCACTTCAACCTCAACATAACGATCTTTCTTTAAAATTCCATAGTCCTCTGACAAAAATGCTTTTAATCCCTTTCCAAGTGCTTGTTTTTTCATTTCTTCAGAAACTCCTTGGCAAAATTTAGATAAGACAGAGCCCCTTTTGATTTAGCCGCATAAAGTATTATCGGTTTTCCAAAGCTTGGCGCCTCGGCGAGTTTAACCGTTCTGGGTATGATGACTTCATAAACTATGCTTTTTAGTGAGGACTGCAGTTCCTGGGCCACTTGTTTTGACAAGTTTGTCCGCTCATCATACATGGTCAGCAGGATGCCCTTTATTGCCAAAGAAGGGTTGAGGTAGGTGCGCACTTCATTCAGAGTATGAAGAAGGTCCGGCATTCCTTCCATACTGAAAAATTCTGTCTGGACTGGAATGAGGATAGAATCCGCTGCTGAAAGAGCGTTGATGGTCAAAAAACTTAAAGAGGGAGGGCAGTCGATGAAAATGTAGTCGAAATTCTTTTTTTCCGGCTCGATGGCTTTCTTCAATCTTCTTTCCCTTTCTGGTTCGTCAAATATTTCTGCTTCGAATCCAATCAATTCCGGAGAACTCGGGCAGAAGAAAAATCCATCGATTTCCGTTGGTTGAATGTAATTTGACAGGGAGTCTCCATTCATGAGGGGGGGGTAGATCCCTTTGTTTTCCTCTTTTTTAATGCCCAAGCCCAGAGTTGCCATGCCCTGAGGATCAAAATCTATGAGCAAAATCCTTTTTTTGTTAAGAGCCAGAGATGCAGAGAGGTTAACGGCAGTGGTGGTTTTTCCCACGCCCCCCTTCTGATTGGCAATGGCGATGACAGTGTCCCTCGATGTTCTGTGTTCCACGTGAAACATTTTAGCCGAAGTCACGATGTTTAATCAAGAAAGCAATTCCATTTCCGTGATTTTAAGAACGAGTTATGTAAAGTGATACGAAATCACGCTTTGTTTTTCCCAGCGAGAAAAACTTGCTCGACTTTCCGTCCTCGCTCTCCTCCAGGGGAGGAACCATGCCCGCTTGTCCTCCAAACGGATTTCTCCATCATCTTCCCAGAACTCTAAATAAAATCACAGAAATGGAAATGCTGGCTTTTATCTAAATTTTTTCTTTTGGAGCCGCTTGATGTGAATATGAAGGTTTAAAATTGCGGCGGGAGTCATGCCCGGGATTTTTTTTGCGTCTCCGATCGTATCCGGGTTGACTCTTTGAAGTTTTTCGACAACTTCTCGAGTAAATCCAGAAATGTCTTCAAAATGAATATCTTTTGGGATTCTTTCTCGATCTATCTTTTTGATCCAGGTGATCTCTCTGTCTTGTTTTTTTATGTAGCCTTCATATTTGATCTCAGATTCGATATTTCGGATTTCTTCTGGCGTCGGCAGGATGTCTATGTCCATTTGCTTTGCCACCTCCAGGTACGATACATGAGGTTTTTTTAACTCGTCTTTCAGAGATATTGTCTCACGGTTTTTGTTCTGGATCTTCGTTTCCTTGAGGCAGGCTATAGTTCTGGAGATTCGCTTCTGCTTATTAAGGAATTCCGAAAACGTTTCTTCCTCGATTAAGCCGAGCTTGTATCCGTCGGGCAAAAGTCTTTTGTCAGCGTTGTCGATCCTGAGAAATAGCCTGTGTTCGGCTCTGGAAGTGAAAAGCCGATAGGGCTCTTCTACTCCTTGGGTAATCAGGTCATCGAGCATGACCCCAATATAGGCATCGCTCCTTCCGAGGAGGAATGGTTTTTTCTTTTGAATCTTTAAAGCGGCATTGATTCCAGCCATTAGTCCTTGAGCCGCAGCCTCTTCATACCCGGACGTTCCGTTTATTTGACCTGCAAGATAGAGGTTTTCGATCGAAATGGTCTCCAGTGTCCCGGAAAGTTGAGTGGGATCAACAGCATCGTATTCAATTCCATAGGCAGGACGGAGAATGCGGGATTTTTCGAGGCCCTGGATGCTCTCGAGGATCTCTATTTGCGTTTCTAAGGGGAGGCTTGAGGATAGACCGTTGACATAGACCTCCATGGTGTCCAGTCCTTCAGGTTCGAGAAAAAACTGGTGTCGGCTGTGATGGGAAAACTTGACGACTTTGTCTTCGATGGAGGGGCAGTACCGGGGGCCAATCCCGGTGATGAGGCCGCTAAAAAGAGGCGACTTATCTAGGCTCTTGTTGATAATTTCATGAGTTTTAGCATTTGTGTATCCGATATGACAAAGAATTTTGTTTTCTAAACGGATTTTTGTCCTGAAAGAAAAAGGGACGGGATCCTTGTCTCCAGAAAGAGGCTGAAACGGACTCCAGTCTATGGTGTCTTTATGAAGCCTCATCGGCGTCCCTGTTTTCAGCCGAAACATGCGCAGACCCATCCTTTCCAGGTCTTTGCTCAACTCCAGAGATGCCGGCTCACCGTCTCTTCCAGCCGGATGATTTTCCATGCCGATATGAATGAGTCCATTGAGAAATGTCCCCGGTGTAAGAATGACGGCCTTAGCGTGTAAAATCTCTCCATTTTGGGTCTTGACCCCATAAGCCGCGTTTCCCTTTTTTAGAATTTGTGTCACCATTCCCTGGACAAGGTGGAGTTTAGGTCTGGATCTGAGGAATTTTGTCATGTCCTTTCTGTAGAGGGCCTTATCGGATTGAGCCCGAGGAGCCTGTACGGCGCCCCCACGGCTTCTGTTGAGAAGTCTGAACTGGATTCCTGTTTTATCAGCCTGGAATCCCATGATTCCGCCTAGAGCATCGATTTCTCTCACAAGATGCCCTTTTGCCAAGCCTCCTACTGCCGGATTGCATGACATTTGGGCGATTTTGTTAAGATCTGTAGTGACCAGACAGGTTTCCATTCCAAGTTTGCTGGTGGCATGGGCGGCTTCGCAGCCGGCATGTCCGGCGCCTATAATGAGGACATCACAGTCTATGTCTGTCATTTTCCCACACAGAATCTATTGAAGATTTCTTTTATAATATCTTCATTCCGGATTTCTCCCGTCAGTTCTCCAATAAGAGGTAAGGCTTTCCGAATTTCTTCGACGTAGAGATCCTCGGAATATCCATCCTTTAGGAGTTTTTTCCCTTGCTTAAGGGAGGAATGAATGCTTTCTAGCAGCAGCTTCTGTCGGAGGTGAAGGATGATTTCATCGGATTTTTCTGAAGAAGGGACGAATTTCTCTTTCATGAGGTCTTTGAGCTGAGAAATGTTTTTTCCTGTAAGTGCTGAAATTTCTAAAGCCGCAAGATTAGGATAATCTTTTTTTATGAGTGCGATATCCATTTTTTGATGGAGATCGGATTTGTTAAAAAGGAGGATGATTTTTTTCTCCTCGAATGTTTTTATCAGCCGGATATCTTCATCCATAACTTTTTTTGAAACATCCAAAATGAGCAGAATACCGTCGGCCTCAAGGGCCAGTTGTTTTCCTTTTTTGATGCCCTCTTTTTCAGCCGGCTGAGTGGTTTTTTCCAGGCCGGCTATATCGGTGAGAGTGAACACAGAATCTTTGATTTGGATTTTTTCCTGGAGATAGTCTCGAGTTGTCCCTGGAAAGGGTGTCACAATAGAACGTTCTCTCTCCAACAGGGTATTGAAGAGAGTGGATTTCCCAACATTTGTCCGGCCTGCCAGGGCCACCGTCAATCCTTCGGTGAGAGTTTTTCCTACATCGTAGCTTTCGACAAGCGTATGGACTGTCCGGATGGCTCTATCCAAAGATTTTAGGATTAATTTTGAAGAAATTTTAAGGTTTTCTTCAGGGAATTCGATACGGGCCTCAATTTGAGACAACATAACGATGATATGTTCCCTTGTGGCCCGAAGCTTCTTTGAAAGGCCACCTTCGAGTTGATGAAAGGAAATCTTTGCCTGTTTTTTTGAGGTTGCGTAGATAATATCATGAACAGCTTCTGCCTGGAGAATGTCGATCCTGCCGTTCAAGAAGGCGCGGAGTGTGAATTCTCCCGGTTCAGCATGCCTCGCTCCGGCCTTGATTCCCAGGCGGACAACCTCTTCCAGGACCACAGGACTTCCATGGCAGCTGATTTCGATCACATCTTCCCGTGTGTATGTCCGTGGGGCCGGGAAAAAAATCAAATAAGCTTCCTCGAAGATTTCTTTTTTGTTTGAATTATAAAGGTTGCCAAAAAGAGCATATCTCGGGGGAAACGTGTGTTTTTTTCTCTTCAATCTAAATATTTTTTTTGCAATATCTAAGGCATTACTTCCGCTTAACCGGATGACTCCCAGTCCTCCATAACCGAGAGGAGTGGAAATGGCGATGATTGTGTCTTCTTGCATATCTGCTATTTTAAAGCGAAGGAGGCTTCCAGTAAAGAGCTGCTTTTAAAAAGGTGGAAAGAGGAAAGCTGTGAGATAAATGAGGAATCGAGCCCTTACTGTTTTTTGTCCGGTGCGGCGAGGATCGTCATCTTTTTTAAAAACCCTTCTCCGATACTTTCACTAGTGATTCCAGAAATCTGATTGGCAGCGATATGGATGATTCGCCTTTCATAGGGGTTCAGGAAGTCTAGCGTCTCGGGGCTGCCGGATTCCTGGACTCGGCGTGCTGCAGTTTGAGCCTGATCTCTCAACTCCTGTTCTTTTTTCTTCCTGTAGGAATCACAGTCCGTTTGGACTTTTTGCGCTGAAATTTTGTTCAAGATGTGTTGGAAGGCCAGGAGGAGGGCTCCATCTTTGCGCAGAAGAAGAGATTTATCCGGGCCCTCGAATATGATGAAGAGCATCTCATTTCTAGTCTGTGAGTGGTAACGGATATCTATGGGGAATTTTTGGAGCATGTTATCGAGAAAATTGAGAACGGACGGCTTATCAGCGGTCGTTTTTTCCCAAGCCCTAATCACAACTTCTTTGGTCTTTGTTCCAAATAGTCTCGTTTTTTCTGTAACAATCTCATAATTGAATTTGGATCGCTGAAGCTTGAGGATATGCTCGGCAAGACTGATGGCGTCTTCCAGGTTTCTCCCCTTAAATTCTTGTTGTTGTTCGTTATTTTCTTTTTTTTCCATGAGTTCCCCTTTTTTTGTTTTGTCGGATTCGATTCATGATGTACTGCTGGCCGATTTGGAGTACATTGTTAGTCAGCCAGTAGAGGACCAGTCCACTCGAGAAATTCATAAAGAAAATAGTCATGATGACAGGCATGATCATCATCATCTTTTGCTGTGAGGGATCCGCAGATGTGGGCGTCATTTTTTGGCTGATATATTGGGTGATTCCCATCAAAACCGGAGTGATATAAATGGGATCCTTTACTGAAAGGTCTGTAATCCAGAGGAGGAAGGGGGCGTGCCGGAATTCGATGGTTACCATCAACAATCTGAAAAAACCCCAAAAAATAGGCATCTGAATGAGCATAGGGAGGCACCCTCCTGCAGGATTGACCTTGTGCTCCTTGTAGATCTTCATGGTTTCCTCATTCATCTTTTTGCGCTGGTCCATGTCTTTTTTAGCCTTTTTATATTTGGCTTTGATGGCTTTGATCTTCGGTTGAAGTTCCTGCATCTTAGACATGGATTGTGTGCTTTTGTATGTGAGCGGGAAAAAGATGATCTTCACAAAGAGCGTAATGAGGATGATGCACAGACCCCAGTTTGGGATGGTCTTATATACGGCCTTCATGGCCCGGAAGAGAATTTCAGAGATCGCACCAAATAATCCAAAGCGGAGAACCCCTTTGGCATTTCCACCCAGGGCAACCAGGCGATCAAACTCTTTTGGGCCAATGTAGGCTTTATCAGGAATTGATATTGACAGAAAAAAGTAGGAAATGGTTTGAGGGAGGTCCTCGCCTGGAATCTCAATCTGTCTGTCTTCCTTGATAAATCTGGCGCTGGAGTTCTGAGAAGAGGGAAAAAACATGGCGGTAAAATACTGATCGTTATAGGCACCCCAGTTGACAAAGCTAAAGGCGCTGTTCTCAAGGCGGTATGGCTTCCTCTCGTCCCGAAATTGGACTTTTCCGGCCGATGAGACGGCCATACCGTTAGAGATACCGATCCTGGCTCCCTGAGACGCAATGCTTGCATTACCAATCCCAGGGCCCCAAATAAGCCTTGGATCGATCCTCATGCCGTTTTTCCAGACATTGATCTCCATGTCGAAGATGTATCTCCCATCGGTGAATGTAAAAAGTTTTTCGACCTTGGTCCCGTCTTCCTGAGAATATTCAAAACGGATCGATCCGTTTTGTCCGTCAACAAGTCGAAGCCCCGGTTTTGAAACTGTATAGAGAGCGGTATTGATGAGATTATCAAAACTCGGGTCATCTGTACTTAAAATAAACGGGAACCGATCTATGGCGGCTGAACGGCCTGAGATAAGCTCAAGCGGTTCCCCTTCATCATCAACGTGTTCTTTCAGTCTCCAGCTTTTAAGCACGGCCCCCTTGTTGCTCCAAATCGCTTTAAAAAGGGACGTCTCAATAATAATTTTCTGCTCCCTGGTCTCGATTGTGGCCTCGAAATCTTCCTGTACGGGGACTTCGACTGGAGCGGGTTTTTGTTCGGGAAGGATTTTTTGCTCCGGCTGCAGAACTTGTTGCTCGGTGATTTCCGGAGTCGGTTGAGTGCGAGAAGTGGGGGGGAAAACCTTTGTCCAGATAACGAGCACGACAAAGGACAGGACGATCGCCAGTAATAGTTTTTTATTTTCCATGTGTTATCCCTTTAGGGAACCGGATCGACTCCCCCGGAATGGAAGGGGTGGCATTTGAGAAGTCGTTTAGTTCCGAGTAATATTCCTTTAATAAGACCGTGTTTTTGGATGGCTTCATGTGTATATTCTGAACAGGTGGGATAGAACCGGCAGTTTCTACCCAACAGTGGGGAAATCAGAAATTTATATCCTTTGATAAGGGCCAGTGCGATCTTTTTCATAAAATTACGTTATGGGAAGGAATTTAATGGCCTTGAT
>JAZFSR010000161.1:0-4112 GCA_036446295.1 Candidatus Aminicenantaceae bacterium | reverse complement strand
GATGAGGAAAATTCTGGCAAACCTGGCCAAAGCCTTAAAAAGAGGAGACACGAGGATTTTAGCGTCCATGAAGGAGATACCCAAACCGACGATTGTAGTACGAGGAGATCAGCTCAGTTCTTTCTCCATCCGGAAATGGATGATGGAATTGGATCAAATGTCAGCTGTCATCCAAGGGGGATTGAGTGTACGGAATCCTTGGGTGGATCCTCTTGGTTATGCCAGAATGGCTTTTCGACGCAATGAATTAATCGCTACTCTTGCCCAGAACATGATTATCACCCGGCCGGATATTTCTGGTGGTGCGGTCATTCAGAGTCGAATGATCCAATCTTCCACTCGGTTCAGAGATTGGAATCCTGATGTAAAAGTGGCGAATCGCCTTGGAGTGACTATCAAATATTCGTCCCTTGAGAATGCGGTTCGCGTTCCTGAATTGGAACGGACTTCAGGTAGGGGAAGAGTGGAGGGATTTAATACTACTCGAGGCGGATTTTCACGAATTTCCGGCACTTCTTCAGGAGGGTCCACAAGCTCGTCTTCATCATCAGGCAGCAGGAGTTCAAGCGGTTTCAACTCGTCCAGTTCTTCGAGTTCGAGAGGTTCCAATTCATCCAGCTCAAAAAGTTCAGGATCCAAAACGATAAAGAAAAGTTCGGAATCCAAAACGAAAAATAATATTTGATTTACCTGGATAATTCACGAGCCGAGTTTGCAGCCAATGGAATAGGGCTGCTTAATCTGGAAAATACAATCAGCGGCGCCTCGAGAAATAGCATATATTGTCTGGCTTTCTTTTGAAAGTCTTCTTTAAACTCTACACGCAGAGGATCCACCGGATCAAAACGGGCTGACAAAGGATTGATGTATTTTCCCCTGTGCTTAACCCTGTAGTCAAGATGCGGCCCTGTGGATAATCCTGATGATCCAACTCTTCCGATTCTCTGTCCTTGTATGACTTTCTTTCCCTTCCGTATCCCTGAGGCAAAACTATTTAAATGGAGGTACATGGTTTCGTACCCTTTTTTGTGTTTGATACGGACCATCCGGCCGGAAGCGCCGTTCCACCCTGCAAAGGTGACCGTGCCATCTGCTGTGGCTTGGACGGGAGTGTTGATATTAGCGGCATAATCCACTCCCATATGCGGGCGGTAGACTTTACGTATAGGATGGAGGCGGCTGTAGCTGAACCGAGAGGAGATGCGTTTGAAGTTGAGGGGAGTTTTGAGAAATTCTTTTCTTAACGAATGGCCTTCAAAATCGAAATAATCCGAAGCCTTTGTGTCCGAGTAAGTGAAGCGGAAAGCCTGGAATGTTTTTCCTAAATTGGAGAATTCTGCGGCGATGACATTCCCGTATCCCACAACCTGACCGTCGAGGTATTTTTTTTCGAAGAGGACCTTAAAAGAATCTCCCTTCCTGATATCCATATTAAAGTCGATATCCCAGGCAAAAATTTCAGTCAGGGAAATGGCGAGATTGTCTTTTTCTCCCTGTTCCTTAATGGCGAAGACGAGGAAGTTCTCTATTTCTCCCCAGATCATCTTGAGTTTCAGGTCATATTCGAATTCTTTGATTTCGGCTTTGTAAGTATCCAAATCTTTCTGAATGGTCAAGTATTTACCGTTGTCGATATTGTATTCGAGGGATTGAACCTCTCCTTCCTCTGATGTGAAAATCCTAAATTTATTGCCGGCTTTGATCTTGGCCAGGTCATAGACGGGTTTGACGTCCTGACGCAATTTGTGGATATCTGCAGGAGAAAATTCGTAGGCAAACAATATATCTGAGAGGGTGGTTCCCCGCTGGATGGTTTCCTCATGTTCTCTTATTGGATCGAATTCCGGGAGGATTTCTGGTTCTGACAGAGCCGCGAATGTTTCAACACTATGTCTTTCTTTTGACATGAAGTTAAGGACAAAAAAGAAGGTCATTGTGATCAGCAGAAAAAGAAGCAGGGTTATATGACGTGGCCCTTTTCTTTTATGGATGTGGATATTTATTTGCATGTTTTTTTAATCGATATGTCTTTTAAATTTTAACTCAGCTTAATGAAAAAATGTTGCAGCAAAGATTCATTTATATTCAAATTTCGTTAAAAGACGCACCTTAAGGCATTTTAAAAATTAAGTCAAATTCTTCACCTTAACATTCGGGATGGAATAGAGGTATTATTAGTGTGAATGAAAAAAGAAGAAGAATTGATTACAGAAGTTCTAGAGGGACATCATGACTCCTTTGAACCACTCCTCCGCCCCTATGGACAAGGAATGCTGAATATGGCCTACCGAATGACTGGGAATATCGAAGAGGCAAAAGAGATTTGCCAGGAAGCCGCTATAAAAGTATTTAAATACCTTGGGTCCTTCAAGAGAGAGAAGAGCTTTAAGAACTGGCTTTATAAGACCGTGGTGAACTGTTCCTACGATTCATTAAAAAAGAATAGCCATTACAATGTTATGATCGCCGAACAAAAAAAGAGTTTTTTTGACGATTCCTATAATCCTGAAAAGAATTATTCCAACTTGGAAATCAAAGAGAAAATCCAGAATTGTCTTCGGGTTTTGAGCCCTAAGGAAAAAGCTATCTTTCTCCTTAGAGATGCTGAAGGATTTTCCATAAATGAAACGTCCCAAATTCTAGGGAGTTCGTCCAACAGTATTCGGACTCATCTGTCTCGAGCGAGACAGAAACTCAGGAAAGAATTTGTGCGTGCCAGCCATCCAAAAAATGGAGAGATATTTTCATGAAATGCCGGAAAGTTATACACTTTATTCCCCTCTTTGCCGGCTCGGATCTTCCAGCGAAAACTAGAGAGAAGGTCCATGGCCATCTTCAAGATTGCCGAAGTTGCCAACAGGAATACACCGAATACCAAAGCATCCTTCAGCAAACAAGAGAATGGTTGGCGAAGGAGAGGAAAGATTGGGAAGAGGCCGAATGGAAAACTACTGTTCAGTCGGCCATCGAAAAAACAGAAGAGAAAAGAAGTTGGCTGGTGCCCTGGCCGTTTAAGAAGGGATGGGCATTTGTGCTGATGACGGCCTCAGCGATTCTCCTTTCTCTTTTTGTTCTGCATCCTTCGCTTGGCAAGGACAAAAAGGGGAGAATCCCCTTCGTTTTGGCCGTGGAATCCCCACCGGAAATTGTTTCCATGAAGCTTGTATCAAAGGAAACCGGTTTGAAAATCAACTGGTTCTTCCATAAAGATTTAAAATTGGAGGTTATGGAATGAAAAAAATTGTCATATTCTTACTCGTGTGTTTTGTTTTAACAGGAGTTAGTTTTGGTCTGCAGCAAAATATTGAAAAACCTAAGCTCCAGAACGTGATTGTGGAGGTCAATTACATCGATGCAACCAGGGCGATTGGCCTTTTGAGGCAGTACATGAGCCGTTATGGGAAGATCAATCAGATTCAAGGAACGAATAAGGTCGTCATTGAGGATACTCCCGAACTCGTAGAAAAAATCCTTGCCATACTTAAAGACATCGATGTCAAGCCCTTCGACCTGCAGTTTAATATCGATTTGCTCTTGGGAACGACGGATGAAAACGCAAAGACCAATCTGGTCAGAGACAAAAAAAATGATCATGTCCTGAAAGAACTGCAAAACCTGCTTAAATACAAGGCGTTTACGACTCTGGATTCGTCGATCCTTAAAATCCAGGACAACAGCCGCTCTTCTCACAGAATCGGTGGAAAAGGAATCAACCTAAAACTCGAGTTGAATCCCCACTATATCCAAAGCGATAATAGAGACACATTTCAGGTCGATTTAAGGCTGTCACAGTACCAGGGATTTAATCCTGATGGAAATGAACGGATACTGACGCTCATCGATACGACTCTCACATTAAAGAGTGGAGAGAAGCAAGTCGTAGGCGTCTCGAAACTTTCTTACGTTCCTCGTGCTGCAGCGAGCGAGGAAGAGGATACCGCTTTGATTTTGATTCTTTCAGGAAAAGTCTTGAAATAAACTCAGACGAAATCTCGGTCTTTAAGGCCCGAAAATTTTATCGGGCCTTTTTTTTTAGGTTTCTTTTTCTCTCGATTTCTTTCTTGACGGCCTTGTGCAATATAAGGAAATAGTAAAGGATAAGGACTACGGCC
>JAZFSR010000160.1:0-10979 GCA_036446295.1 Candidatus Aminicenantaceae bacterium | reverse complement strand
TGATTTTAAGATCAAGTTCTCCGCGGACTAGAAAGTGATTATTAATCACGGAAATGAGGATGTTTCCCTCGCATAGCTCCTGCAGTTTAGTCGGATGGACGTCGAGAAGTGTGTCTCCGCCCGGAGCTTCAGCGAGGAATGGAGACATACCTCGTAAGGGTTCCGTCCGACTCTAAAATAAACACAGAAATTGGGACATGATTAAGAAAATTGATTTTTAGCCTTAGATTGTATATTGTCTGTTTCTAAAAATGGAACCTGTGATCACGAACGATGCTGTTGTCCTCGGCATCCTCTTCATAATTCTGGCCTTTGTTTTTTTAACGTCTCACAGCTCTCGTCCGTTCTGGAAAAAGTTTTACAAGTATATTCCATCACTCCTTCTCTGTTACTTTATACCTTCTATCCTGAATTCACTGGGTTTAATTTCAGGCGAAGAGTCCGGTTTATATTTCATGGCCTCACGATACCTTCTTCCCACATCCCTTGTTTTCTTAACTCTGAGCATCGATTTTAAAGCCATCCTGGGCCTGGGCAAAAAAGCCGTCATCATGTTTTTTGCGGGAACGGTCGGCGTTATCATCGGGGGTCCATTGGCGATTCTGATCACTTCCATATTCGCCCCCGAAATTGTCGGCGGAGCCGGACCCGATGCAGTCTGGAGAGGACTGGCTACGGTGGCCGGAAGCTGGATCGGCGGCGGAGCCAATCAGACGGCCATGAAAGAAGTGTTCCAAACCAGCGACAAGCTTTTCTCATCGATGATCGCTGTGGATGTGATTGTCGCTAACATTTGGATGGCGTTCCTTTTGTACGGCGCCGGCATTTCAAAACGAATGGACCGATGGTTTAAGGCCGATTCTTCGGCCATAGATGAAGTTCGCGACAAAATAGAAAATTATCAACTCAGCATCGCTAAAATTCCGAACCTGACCAATGTAGTGACCCTGCTGGCCGTAGGCTTCGGGATCACAGGATTTTCACATTTCTGTGCAGATATTTTAGCTCCCTTTATTAAAAAGCATGCGCCTTCCCTTGAAAAATTCAGTCTTACTTCTGATTTTTTCTGGCTTATTGTCATTGCAACAACGGCGGGTCTGATCCTTTCGTTCACTCCTGTAAGAAAGCTCGAAGGTTTTGGGGCTTCCCGTATTGGAAGTTTATTTATCTATGTACTCGTAGTTACAATTGGAATGAAAATGGATATTATGGCCGTTTTCGAAAGTCCCGAACTATTTCTCGTTGGACTCATCTGGATACTTATACATGTTGTGATACTTATTTCAGTCGGCAAAATTATCAAAGCGCCCTTTTTCTTTATTGCCGTGGGAAGTCAGGCAAATATAGGAGGGGCTGCGTCCGCCCCAATCGTTGCCTCGGCATTCCATCCCTCCCTGGCCACTGTTGGTGTCCTACTCGCCGTACTTGGATATGCGTTGGGAACCTATGGGGCCTGGATCTGCGCCATCATCATGCAGTCTGTCGCACCGTAATTATCTTTTTCAACGTATCATTGTGTTGAAAAACAGCTTAAAGGTGCCGTGTGTCTGGCTCCGGTTCTGTGTCCTGAAGCCGATGAGAACCACTTGACCCTTTCCCCATTTGGCATTGATCACTGCCGCAAGATTCACCAGATGTTTTTCTCCGATAAGCCAACCGCTTTGGAGAAGATCTTTGTCTTTGTAGCGGACAACGGTTTCATACATTTCATTGTGCTGGCCGGGAGTAATTGCAAACGCCGGGCTCGACCAGTAAAGAGCCAGACCTTCTGATGGCATCCCGTAAGCCAGTGGATGAGTGTTGTCGAATTTCACTCTAAGCGTTGATCCCGGACAAAAGAATTCATTGGAATCCAAGTTTTCCATTGGATTAAACACACTCAGACCAAATTTTTCAATGGCGAAACCACAGGCTTCACCTAATGTAACCAAGGTTCCTCCATTTCGAACAAACTCTATAAGTGCATCAACTCCTTCCCTCCCGATACCGCTTCTGTACTCAGGAGGAACAGATGACGGCGAGAAACGTCTGGAGGATGAAGAAATATCTCCGGTTATCATGCCGGTTGAATCATTAGGGAGGATGATAACATCATAATCTTTTATCAGATTTCCTTTTTTGATATCAGCACTCTTTAGTGATGTGTAAGGGAATGAAAACTGCTCAAGGAGGAATCGCGTCCATCCCTCATCCATATTTCCACCCCAATAGCGCTGGTACATCCCGGTACGTTTCTTTTTGACATCATGCGTCCCCGAAGCCGGCTCTTCTTGTAGAGCCATAAAATCAACCCCTGTTTTTTCGGCGACTTCTTTAAGAACAGCTTCCGATCCACGTGAGACAATGAAATCACCGGGACGCAGCCCTGGAGATGACATGTCGACCCGTCTGACACCAATCCCTTTTTCCAAAAGAAGATTCACAGCCTTAAAAGAGGCATTCAATCGCCCATCTAGCACATGTTTGGTGCTATTCGCAGCCACTTTTCCGGAAATCTGTATTTTGTGGGTGAGAATTTCGAGATCTCCATCGATTTCCTCATCGACTGGATCGACACGAACGCCCATAAATTCGTTCATCGTGTGAGTGGCCGAATCATAGGGCCGCAGCGGCGTTCCATCCTTATCTCGTGTCCAATCATTATCGGCGTAAAATGTCTGCCCCAATAAATTTCGAATCAGGCCCATCTTTGGCTGTGCCAGAGAGATGACAAATGAACCCTTTGGATAGATGATCCCCCCAACACGAAGATCTTTTGACGCCTTCTTGATTTCTATCCCGGACATCAAAAGTGTATTGACCATCTTAAAAGTGGTCAGCAAATCATGCTGGACGGCTGGAATCACATAGGCATTAGGGCTTCCCATAGCCCCTCGCTCTGTCTGCCGTTTAGCTTTCAAATAGGCATTCCACAGAACTGTCTCCTTATTTCTGGCAGCAAGGTCGAGAAGTGCCCATGCCGAAACCTTCTTCTGCTCAACAATGTTTCTCAGTGTCCACCAGCCTCCCGGCCAGGGATTTGGGAATGTGGATTGGGCTTTGTATTCCGGGAACTGCCGGGCACCACCGCGCAGCTGCTCTGGATGAATATAGAGGGGGGTCGCCAGCTTCGCGCTGGCTGATTCTGTAAGCATTCCGGCGATATTATGGAATGGAGTGATCCAGTGCCATCCAAAATGTCCCCAACCCGGGTATTGGGCGGCATTGAGGATCCCAGCCATTCCGTTTTCTTCGAGTTTGTAGGCGATATGAGCGCCGTACCAACTCATTTCCCTCCATATGAGGGGATCAGCATAGGGACGGATGGGTTCGCTGTAGGGAGGGACGTAGAACCGGGCACCATAACTCCCCATGTGATGATGATCGATATAGGCTTGTGGAGGCCAGTCCCGGTACATGATCTTGGCCGCATACACCGATTCGACCAAATTGAGATAGTCCCCGTCCCGGTTGTTGTCATGACCGGCATATTTGTGGTAGAGCCAGGGAAGACCCGTTCCTTCGTATTCTGTACCCAAAGTTTGATTGTACCAGTCTGTCACCATGATCTGTCCATCCGGATTGAAGCACGGGATAAGGAAAAAAATCACATTATCGAGGATCCTTTGTGTCTCATCATCTTTCCGAGTCAAAAGATCATAAGTCAACTCAGGTGCCATCTGGGCGCCACCTATTTCGGTCGCATGAAGGCTCATAGACTGACATATGACAGCCTTTCCCTCACTAACCAATTTTTTAATCTCGGCTTCTGCAAGTCCTCTCGGATTACTGATTTTGGCATTAATATCTTTCAGCTGGTCGAGATTCGCCAGATTATCTTTTGAAGAAATGATAACCAGCAGAAAGGGATTCCCCATCGTCGATGGTCCCATATTGATGACATCAATTTTTTCGCTTTCAGTCTTCAGCAGATTGTAGTAATCGACAAGTTTATCCCAACGGGCAATTTTCCTGTCGCTCCCGAGACGAAATCCGAAAAATTCCTCCGGAGAAGTGATCTTTGTTTGGGCCTGCAGCAATGTGGAAATGATTGTAAGACTCATAAGTCCCATCAAACACCACACTGAGATTCGGCGCAGAGATGCAGGATGTTGTCTCATAGAAAACCTCCTTGATACATTTTTTTGCTATTCTATCAAAGAATCCTTAAAAATACTCTTTTTTCATTTAGGACAAAAGCATTTCCAGGAATTGAATTTTAAGCAAAAGTCATGTTATAATCATTTTAAGTTAAATGCTCTCTTTACGGTTCATAAAAGAATAATTCAGAATACACTCTCAAAAAACAAGATATGGAAGTTCGGCTCAAAAATAAACTACTTAGAATTTTAGACCAAATCCCCCCCCTCAAAGAAATCATGATCCGTGATGATAATATCGAGAAAAAACGAAAAAAGATAAGCAAATTATTGGCCGAAAAGCTGATAAGCACATTTGATGACACACCAGAAATTCCCTCGCTCAAATGGGTGCTCACACGGGATGCCATTGGAATTTTTCGAAAGATCATTTCGATCCGCAGTGAGACCCTTTCAGGGTTCAGTTTTCTTAAATATATGAATGATATGATCCATAAAGGGGAAAAAAATACGGTTACAAGACCATCTCCAGGTTTTTTTGCGGAACTGAATCATCTTTTACGCGGGATATCGGGAGATGCGGATATATATCCAAAAAACGTTCCTGCCTTTTCAAAGCACAGAGGTCTAAAAGCCGCAAGATTAAGGTCAGCCTCCCTTTCAAAAATGGCAAGGGGAGCCAATAAATTCATGGACCGTTATCCCTGCGGATTAGACGATGATGCCAAACGCCGCCGCTACAACAACAAACATCGGATCCTTCAATACTTCAAGGCGACAGATTTTGAATGGACCAATTGGAAATGGCAGCTCCGCCATACGATTAAGGATGCAGACACACTGAAAAACCTGGTTCACCTGACTGAAGAAGAATACCGTGCGGTTCAACTGGCTAAAAAACACAGCATTCCCTTTGGCATCACCCCCTACTATCTCTCTCTCCTGGACTCTGTTCCAGGGAAAGGAAGGGACAATGCCATCCGTGCCCAAGTGATTCCATCCCTGCACTACATCAACACGCTGCTGAAATACCGAGCGAACAACGAAAGCCCCCTGGATTTCATGCAGGAAAAGGACACATCCCCAATCGAAGGGATCACGCGGCGTTACCCTCGTATCGCCATCATCAAGCCTGTTCTGACCTGCCCACAGATTTGTGTTTACTGCCAGCGGAATTGGGAGATTGAAGATGTCCATTCCCCTTCGGCCGCACTGTCCAAGCCCAAACTGGATAAGGCCCTGGATTGGATCGCCAATACTCCTGAAATTAACGAGGTGCTGATCACAGGAGGCGATCCCTTTCTTTTATCCAACGAAAAAATTGAAAATCTCTTGTTTAAGCTTTCCCGGATAAAACATGTTGAAAGGATCAGGATCGGTTCCCGGACACTGGTGACACTCCCGCAGAGGATAACCGAAGCGCTGATCAAAGATGTGAGTCACTTCCACATCCCGGGAAAAAGAGAGATCCTTATCGTCACACACTTTGAACACCCCTATGAAATCACTCAGCAGTCCATGGATGCTGTTCAAAAGTTCAGAAACCATGGGATTGAAGTCTACAATCAGCTCGTGTATACATTTTACAATTCCCGTAAATTTGAAGCCACACTGCTGCGTCACAAGTTGCGCCTCATTGGCGTGACCCCCTACTACACGTTCAGCGCAAAAGGGAAAGAGGAGACTGAGGATTTTCGGGTGCCAATTCCCAGATTACTGCAGGAACAACAAGAAGAAGCCAGGTTGATGCCCGGTACTGTCAGGACCGATGAAGTTGTCTTCAATGTCCCCCGCTTGGGAAAGAATTATCTGCGCGCCGTTCAACATCATGATGTTGTATCTATACTTCCCGATGGCCGACGTGTCTATGAGTTTCATCCCTGGGAGAAAAAGATGGCCCTTGCAGACACCTATGTCTATACAGATGTCTCTATTTATAAATATCTCAAAAAACTCCAATCCTATGGTGAAAACATGTCTGACTATAATTCCATCTGGTACTACTATTAACCTTCATCATTCATAAAAAATGTCTGCTTTTCACTAATATGGTAATCAATATTGACACACTATTCTTCAATCTATATGCTAAAAATAATAATGAGGTATTATGACTAAAAAATTAAATGAAACTCCCCAGAACAAAATCGCCCTGCTTATTGACGGCGATAATGCCCAGCCTGTACTGATAGATAAAATCCTTGCAGAATCGGGTAAATATGGGACTGTGACAATCCGCCGGATCTATGGGGATTGGACTAAAGCTAGTATGACGGGATGGAAGGAGGCACTCAATATCAACGCCATTCAGCCCATTCAGCAGTTCAGATACACAATAGGAAAAAATGCCACCGACAGCGCCATGATTATCGATACCATGGATATCCTCCACAGCGACCTAGTGGACGGATTTTGTTTGGTGTCCAGCGACAGTGATTACACAAGACTGGCAACACGCATCCGAGAGGAAGGTTATTTTGTCCTGGGAATCGGAAAGGAGATGACACCTAAGCCTTTTGTGAAGGCCTGCAACATCTTCATTTACACTGAAAACCTTGTCCCAAGGGAAATGAAGCCCAGAGAAAAGATAGACAGCAAAAAGAAAATCGATAGAAGACCACGGATTGATCCTCTCCCTCTTCTCAAAGGCGCTTTTGATATGGCTGTTCAGGAGGATAGCTGGGCCAACTTGGCCACCATTGGTTTCTATCTCCGCCAACTTGATCCCGGATTCGATCCACGAACATATGGATTTAAACAGCTAAATCAGCTGCTGAGGAAATACTCCGGGCAATTCGAACTCAAGTTTAATGATGAAGACGGCCGCACCGTCCTCTATGTTCGAGCCAAAGATTAATATTCAAAAAGACATTAAACACCGTTCAATTTAGGTCGACCATGACATTCCTTTTTGAATTCTATAAACAACACAAGGTTCTCTTCAACTTGTTGTTTCTTGTGGCCTCTCTTTATCTATTTCTCTTCAGCCTTGAACTCATGGGCACTTCGCTCAAACTGTTTGGTAAAGGCTTTGCCACGACTCTTATTGAGACGACTACCAATCCTCTTGTGGGGCTGTTTATCGGTATTCTTGCCACCTCGATGATCCAATCTTCTTCCTCAACGACATCTATCGTTGTCGGACTCGTTGCCGGAGGAGTATTGAATATTGCCAATGCCATCCCCATCATTATGGGGGCCAATATCGGCACTTCTGTGACAAATACGCTTGCTTCCATGACCCAGATCAACCGCAGTTTAGAGTTCCAACGTTCATTTGCTGCGGCTGTCGTCCACGACTTCTTCAATATCCTGGCCGTTCTTGTCATATTCCCACTCCAGTATTTCACTAATTTTCTTGGAAAAGCCGCCACCTTTCTCGGAAACCAATTCCAGCACATCGGGGGATTGAATTTTCTCAGTCCCGTCAAAACCATCACCAAACCGGTTGTCGGCGCTCTTCAAGATTTGATCGGAAAGAATCCATGGATTCTTCTCGCCTTAGCTCTGTTTTTCCTTTTGTTTTCTTTAACGCGAATGGTCAAGGCCTTAAAAATCATCATCGTTAATAAGGCCGAAGCCTGGTTTGACAGATACCTTTTCAAAACAGCCCCAAGAGCTCTCCTCGTAGGGCTCCTTTTAACCGTTATGGTTCAGAGCAGTTCGATCACAACCTCACTGGCCGTCCCGCTCGCAGGTGCCGGGCTGTTGACTTTAACTCAAATTTTTCCCTATACACTAGGCGCAAACCTCGGCACGACTATCACAGCCATTCTGGCCGCTTTGGTCACAGGCAATCTGTCCGCAATCATCGTAGCTTTCTCTCACCTTCTTTTTAACATATCAGGAATCATTATCTGGTGGCCGTTAAAGACCGTTCCTCTTTTTTTAGCACGGAAATTTGCAGAATTTTCTATAAAAAGCAAACTTATTCCCGTTCTCTACATTGTTGTTCTTTTCTTTTTGCTGCCGATTTTTTTGATTTTAATTTCCCGATAAAGGAGATATTTGTATGTTCAAGAAATGGCTTGAAATATTTAAAAAAGACACTCTGTTGGATCGAGCCTTCAGGAGATCTTATGAAATGCTCGATCTGACCCGGATAATGTTTATCAAATCCAGGGAATCGCTGCGGAAATTGGAGGACGGTCAAATAGACATCGACATTCGGGATAAGGATATTGAAGTCAATAAATACGAAAGAGAAGTACGTCGGGATGTGTTCAATCATCTTGCTGTGAGAGGTACGTCAACTCTGTCATCAGGTCTGGCCCTAATCAGCATCATTATCGATATAGAAAGGATAGGAGACTACGCAAAAAATATGGTGGAATTGGCCTTGACACATCCGGGTAAATTATCAGGGGGTAAATTCGAAGACGAAATCCGAAAGATTGGAGACGATGTGGCAGAACAGTTTAAGATGACCAAACACTGTCTGGAATACAACGATCCGGATAAAGCAAAGGCCCAACTTAAAAAATATTTCTACATCAATAAAGCCTGCGATAGATTGGTTACAAGTTTGGTCAGAGAAGAAGACAGCCACATCGGTGCAGGAGATGCTGTGGCCCTGGTCCTCTATGTCCGCTGGCTAAAACGCATCAACTCACACCTGAGAAACATCACCACAAGCATCGTCAATCCTTTTGACAGGATTGGTTTTGAACCAAAGAATGAGACGGATTAACACTGACCCGTTCCAGTTAAGGAATTTCAGGAGGCGAAAAGGCCAATCAGAACAAGGATAATGAAAGTAAGAAGAACAAAAATCAGGATGGACTGCAGCCGAGGCCTGGACGTATCGGGAGAATAGGTCGATGGGGTTTGATCTCTTGAAAATAATGCCACCGGATTTTTAGCTAATCTTGCGCTTCTCCCAACAAGAGCCATCGTCCGGTCGGTCGTCCATTTAAAAAATGAATCTATTCCCTCCACAAAGATCTTACGGAATAAGCCGGCCGACCGTCTAAAAAACCAATCCAAATCCAGGGTGATCGCTGCATGGGGACGGAGTTTCTTTCTGAACAGCCAGAAACCGATAAAAGTAAAAAGTAGGATCTGTCCGCTTTCAACCAAATGCGGGATAGTATAGGGCTCGAAATGAACGGGATAAGGAAGGAGGCTATAGAGGAGAGAGGGCATTATGCCGTGAAGGCAGCAGAAAAATGCCACTAAGCCCATGGCAAAAATCATATTCTTAGGTATTTTTTTTGGTTTCAATCCCTTATGTTCGGTCATCCACGTAAAATAGGGCAGTTTAAGCCCGACACTAAGAAAAGTCCCTACAGAAGCTAAGAGCATAAGGAGCAGCGCCAGCTCCCGGTGGGACTCCCCTGCTGCGGCCGTAACCATGGATTTACTGATAAATCCATTAAAGAGAGGAAATCCGGAGATAGAAAGTGCGGCAACCATATAGAGGATTAAAACCGGCCGCATGCTTTTGTGAAGGCCCCCCAATTTTGTCAGCTTGCTCTCCCCTGTCGCATAAAGGACGGCTCCCGCCCCCATAAATAAGAGAGCCTTATAAAGAATATGGCTGAATGCATGGGCTGCGGAACCATTTAGAGCCATTTCCGTACCCAGGCCGACTCCTGCTACCATGTAGCCGACCTGGCTTATAATATGGTAGGCCAGTATTCCACGGATATCGTTTGACAGGACAGCAAAAATAACTCCATACAGAGTCATGACTGTCCCCAAAATAAGAAGAATCTCCCAACCCGGAAAAATACGAACGAGAACATAAACAGCCGTTTTCGTGGTGAAGGCACTAAGAAACACCGCTCCTGTGATGGTGGCCTTAGGATACGCATCGGCTAACCAAGTATGAAAGGGAGGAACCGCGGCATTGATGATAACACCCAGGAGAATCAGCCAGGAACTGAGAGGACCTCCTTGGGTCAATGGAGTCACTGAAAGACTCCCGGTTTCTGAAAAATGCATCAAAATACCCATGAATAGAATTCCGCCGCCAAACACGTGATAGAGGAGATAACGGAAACCTGCTTTTTTTGCATCTTTATTGCGCCTCGCCCAAATGAGAATTGTCGAAGCAACAGCCATAAGTTCCCAGTAGATGAAGAGTGTAAAAAAGTCACCGGCAAAGGTCACTCCAATAGCGCTTCCAGCATAAAGAAGCGCCGCAGAATGTTGGAAAGTTTCCTTTTTAAGATGATAGGAATAAAGACTCCCTGCAAATGCGATAAAAGCGAAGATAATCCCAAAAATCCGGCTTAAGGCATCCACACGGCAAAGGACCAGTTCATAATCCATAACCTGTGTGATAAGTGTTGTCCCCACCGGGAGGGTCCAAACGTAGAGCAAAGTAGCCAATGGAAAGAACATAAAGGCCGCAGAACGCATTTTTTTTGGGACGAAGGGGATCAAAAATGCCCCTAAGACCATCACTAAAGCCGGCGGAATAACTAGCTCATTTATCATCGTAATAGTTTTCGTCTCTGGTCAACCAAAATTTTCCAAGTGCCTTTGCCAAAAGGATGAGGAGAATACATCCCAACAATCCAAAAAATATGAAGAAACCAGGAACACGGTTCCACCACCGTGCGTGTCCGGCATCCACAGGATGACCCAGCTCAGCATAGAGGGACAGGAGTGCCAGAAGGAAAAGAATCAAAATGACCCATTTTTTCATGGCAGAGGTCCTCCGAAAATTCCTGTGACGGCCTGAACTGCAAGCTTGAAAAAACTGAAAAACAAATTTGGGAACAGGCCGAAAATCAGAGAAAGACAGGCCGTTAATACAAGTGGAACGACCATCGCTGGTTTTTCTTTTTCATGTTTTTCCTGCGCTTGTCTCTTTCGGAAAAAAGAACGGTACACGATGGGTGAAAAATAGGCCGCATTAAGAATGCCGCTGATCACAAGCACAACAATAAG
>JAZFSR010000159.1:0-11310 GCA_036446295.1 Candidatus Aminicenantaceae bacterium | reverse complement strand
GAAATTATTTTTTTCATGTGTCCATCTCCTCTCTGTGAATCTATTATACTTATAAGCAATCTTTATGCCAATTCTTTCTTGGGGACAATTTAACTTTTTTTGCCGGTTTATGTCTCATTTGATGTACATCTGTCCCCTTCCTGTGTCAATCCACCAAATCGTCTCTGAAACCATACATTACATTATTCTCGGAAAAAGAAAACAGTTCTCCTCCCGATTAGTTGATCTAAAGGATTCAAGGATTAGAGATGAACAAAAAAATATAAACATTTTTATTAATAAAAGTTGACATTTTAAGTGAAAAAGTTGACATTGTAAAATCGGCCATTTAGAATGGCGGAGTCAGTAATAATCATATTTATTTGGAGGATTGAATGAAAGTCACTCTCAGTGTCTTAAAGGCAGATATTGGAAGTATCGGCGGTCATCTTATTCCAAGCAAAGCCCTAATAGATGAAGTCAAAAATTTTATTAAGGTAGAGGCAAAGGACCTTTTAATCGACTCCTACATCAGCCATACAGGAGACGATATCGCTATCTTGTGCACACATGATAGAGGCGTCGAGGATGAAAAAATACATAAGCTGGCGTGGGATACTTTTCTCGCCGGAACAGAAGTCGCAAAAAAACAGGGCCTCTATGGAGCCGGCCAGGACCTGCTCAAAGATTCCTTCAGCGGCAACATCAAAGGAATGGGACCCGCTGTAGCCGAAATTGAATTCGATGAAAGACCCAACGAACCATTTGTCTTTTTTGCAGCAGACAAAACAGATCCCGGCTGCTACAGCCTGCCATTTTATCTTGGGTTTGCAGATCCCATGTACTGCTCTGGATTGATTCTGAGCCCTAAGATGAGTGATGGATTTACTTTTCGTATCATAGATGTCGGACATACAGAAAAAGACAAAATCATAGATCTCCACTCCCCTAATGAAATCTATGACATCGCAGCACTTCTCAGGGATTGCGAAAAGTATGTCATCGAAAGCATCTTTGCACGCGGTTCAGGAAGCCAGGCTGTATCCATTTCTACAACCCGTCTCCACAACATCGCAGGCAAATACACGGGTAAAGATGATCCAGTGGCGTTAGTTAGGGTTCAAGGAGAATTCCCTGCTACAGGTGAAGTGCTGGCTCCTTTTCAGATCGGACATCTTGTTGCCGGTTTTATGCGAGGTAGTCACAACGGACCTCTAATGCCCTGCAAGTTGAACTCCACAATTTCCTATTTTGACGGGCCCCCGGTCGTAACCGGTGCCGCATTCTGCGTCAGAAATGGAATACTCACAGAGCCGACCGACGTCTTCGACCATCCCTTCTGGGATTATGTCCGGTTTGAGATTTCCAGGAAAGCCGTAGATATCAGACAACAAGGTTTCTCCGGGCCGGCCATGCTTCCCTACAGTGAACTTGAGTACGGAGGGATCGTCGAAAAACTAGAGAAACTCGAGAAAAAATTCACATACAGAGATTAAACTCGACTTCTGCATAAGGTTTTTTGTGTTCTCATGAAGAAATTCAAAAACCCGATTCCCACAGTGGATATCATTATAGAAATGGAGCATTCCGGAGGACAACCAGAGATCGTGCTTATCAAAAGAAAGAATCCTCCCTATGGGTGGGCCCTGCCTGGAGGATTTGTCGAGTATAACGAATCACTTGAGCAGGCAGCCAAACGAGAAGCCAAAGAAGAAACGTCTCTGGATATCCAAATTGTCAGTCAAATGTTCACCTACTCAGACCCCACGCGGGATCCGCGATTTCATACGATCACAACGGTGTATGTTGCCAGGGCCAAGGGGACTCCGGAGGCAAAGGATGACGCCGCCGAAATTGGAGTTTTTTCCAGGGGAAAAATAGATTTCCCACTGGCCTTCGACCACGCTAAAATATTGGAGGATTATTTCCAAAGCAGAGAAAATGACAGACCAAGACAATAACGATATAAAAATCACGCCTGAATCACGCCTCAAACTCGTGCATAAAGTTTGGGGCCCTGTCGAAGCAGAAGTGATCAAAAGCCTTCTCAAAAGTCAGGGGATTGCCTGTATCCTCAAAGGACTCGTCGTCCAGTCTATCCATGCATTCTCTGTTAACGGTTTAGGAGAAACAAAGATATTCGTGGTTGAATCAGACTACGAACTCGCAAAAAAACTCATCGAATCCGGTTTACAAAAGGATCTCTAGTTCAGCCTGCCACTCCTTTTTCCTCTGTTAAATCTTCAAGGTTCTCTGACTCCTCGACCCTTTAAATCCTGATAATCCATCAACTATTTGGGAGAATATTTATTTAAAAACCTGCAACAACTTCATCATTAGTCTGTTTTCTATATTTTGTCCCTCTTTTTACATGTCTACAATATGTAGGAAGATAGTGAAAACAAAATATTTTAACCCATTTTTTTTTGCATTTTTCCTTGACATTAGCAGCTAATCCTATATAATTTTAAGAATAAATGGGACGAAACGGGACAATATGGGAAAATTTTTACTAGGAAGCTACATAGCACGCATCGGGAAAAGCGGCAGAATAAAAATTCCTGAAAAATTCCGCACTATTATTGAAGAACAATATGGAAAAGAATTATTCATTACGTCCCTGAGCGACCAGGCCGTTCAAATCTATCCACTCCCTGTCTGGGAAGAACTTGCCGGAATAACGAAATCAGGTCTTATTCATCTCAAGCCTGATGTCAAAATGTTCATGAGACGGGTCAACCTCAAAGGAGGACAGCATGAGATCGACCCAAAAGGCCGTGTTCTAATCAGCCCGATTCTTAGAGAAAAAACACAGCTCGAAGAGGAGATTGAAGTCCTCGGCCTCAACAACCACCTCGAACTATGGAATAAAGAAGCCATTAACAAAATTCTCGAAAAAAACCCTTTATCCGATGAAGATTTTGAACAAATTTCTATGCTTGCCAACAAGGTCAAAACTGAATGAGCGGAAATGGGCACATTCCAGTCCTTCTCAAGGATGTGCTGGGATTCTTGGAAGTTCAAAGGGAAGGAGTCTATGTTGACTGCACCGTAGGTCTAGGAGGCCACTCCCTTGAAATACTCCATACAAATCCTAAAGCAAACGTCATCGGCTTTGACATCGACGAAAAATCCCTTATCCTTGCAAAAGAAAGACTGCTGCCCTACGCCGACCGTTTGAGCCTCTATCATTCAGACTTCCGTTACCTCCCTGATCTGAAAATCAATTTTTCAGAAATCAGAGGGATCTTAATTGACCTAGGGATGTCTTCATTCCAACTGGATTCCCCAGAGAGAGGATTTAGCTACCACCATGATGGCCCCTTGGATATGAGAATGGATCAGATGAACAAGGTTACCGCTGCCAAAGTCATCAACAAATATTCAGAACTAAAATTGGCGCAGATCTTCAGGGATTACGGGGAACTGAGGCAGGCCAAAAGATTAGCGCATGAAATTGTCTCAAGAAGAAAGAGGAATAAGATTGAAACGACCCGGCAGTTTTTTCGAATAGTCGAGGACATATGCCATTGGCGCGCCCAGAAAGGTAAATCCCATCCCGCCGCACGCGTCTTTCAAGCCGTCAGGATTGAAGTCAACCAGGAGCTCAAAAATCTATCGAGTTTTCTCGAAAGAATTATTCTGAAATGTCCCAAGAAAGCGCGTTTGCTCGTCATCTCTTTCCACTCTCTGGAAGACAGAATTGTGAAACACACATTCATCCGGATGGCTGTCCAGAATGACCACCCTGTTTCTATAAAAATATTGACAAAAAAGCCTATTACTGCCTCAGAGGAGGAAATCGCGCTTAATTTCAGGGCAAGATCGGCCAAATTGAGAGCCGCAGAAAGAATCTGAATGATCACTAAAAAAATCAATAAAAAAAATTTGGCGATGAGTATCTTTGTTGGTTTTTTTATCATATTTTTTCTGACGTTCTACATCTGGCACCAGGCAGAATCAGTCAGTATCGGATATAAAACAAAAGATCTGGAAGAGAAAATTGAACGTTTGAGAGGTGATATTGAACAATTAGAGACGGACAAGGCTTCACTTCTCTCCCTTGACAAGGTCGAACAAATAGCCAAGCAGGAACTGAGGATGGTCGTCCCCAGTGAAAAACAACTAATCTTTGAAAAAAGCGATGAAGATTTAAGACAGCAGAACTGATGAAAAATTCACAGCGGAGACGCACAAAAAGAAGAATCATCATCCTGGTGGCGTTTTCCATCGTGTGGTTGGGAGCTCTTGTTCTACGTCTCGTTCAGCTCCAAGTAATAAACGCCAAGCAATACAGAAGCAGGGTCCTCGATCAAACCCAAAATATCATCGATGTCAATCCAAAAAGAGGCACCATCTTCGACAGGAACGGAACGATTCTCGCGCGAAGCATGCCGAGTCCTTCTGTTTATTTTCGCTCTTCTCAAGGAGAGACCATTAGCTCACAACTGGATAAAATCAAAAAAATTGCTGCTATCTGCGGCCTGTCCGAGTGGGAATTAAGAAATATTCAGTCACAAATTGAGAAGAAATCACCCTATATCTATATAAACAGAAGGAAAATTGATCCTGACAAAGCCGATTTGATAATGGACCTCAAGCTGAATGGCATATTCCTTGAGAATGAAAATAAAAGATTTTATCCTCAGGGCAAACTCGCATCTCATCTCATCGGAAAAGTCGATGTCGATGACAGCGGGCAAAGCGGTGTTGAACTCAGGTACAATTCAGTTCTCCTTGGATATAAGGGGAAGCGCCTCATCCACAAAGATGCAAAAAGAAGAGATTATCAGCATGAGATTATCGAACAGCCCATTCCTGGAAAAGACCTGATATTAACGATTGATGAAACCATTCAGTACATTGCCGAAAAAGAACTGGCCAAGGCTGTCACCACTCGCAGCGCTGACTGGGGGATCGTCATCGTTTCTCATCCGGGAACCGGTGAAATTTTGGCGCTGGCCAATTACCCCGATTTTGATCTCAATCACCCCCCTTCCAAAACTGAAGAGTGGAGTAAGATCAAAGCCATCCATGACGTCTTCGATCCGGGATCGACGTTTAAAATTATCACAGCTTCGGCGGCCCTCGAGTCAGGTAGAGTGAGTTTTTCTGACGTTTTCGACTGCAGCAAAGATCTGAAGCGTGGCGGAAAAACTTTTAGGGATCATGAAGAATTTGAAACGCTCGCATTCCCGGATGTCATCATTCATTCCTCCAATATCGGTACGATTCAAATAGGAGAGCAGGTTGGAGAACAAAATCTTTATGACATGATCAGGACCTACGGCTACGGCAAAAAAACGGGGGTGGACCTTCCAGCCGAAGCACCAGGGCTCTTAAATCCCATAAAAGATTGGGGACCCATATCAGTAGCCTCCATCTCAATCGGTTATGAAATTTCTGTGACAGCCATCCAAATGCTGCAGGCTATCAACGTCATTGCCAATAGAGGCATAGCTACAAGACCTATGATTGTCAAGAATATTGTCCTCAATCGGGAAAAAAATCAAAAGCAACCTTCTGAATACAGGAGAGTTATCACAGAGGATATAGCCTCTCAACTCATCGATGTTTTCCAACAAGTCACTGAGGTTGGAACCGGAACAGCGGCTCACATCGAAGGATACTCTACTGCCGGGAAAACCGGCACGGCACAAAAATTTGATCATGACATCGGGACTTATTCCTCAAGCAAACATACGGCCTTATTTGTTGGCTTTGCACCTGTTGAAGCACCTCTCTTTTCCATGGTTGTGGTCATCGATAATCCCCAAGGCCAATACTACGGCGGCCAGGTTGCAGCCCCCGTTTTTCGTGAAATCGGCAGACAGATTTTCCGATATCTCAGAATCCCTCCCCAACCCGTTCGACCGAAAACATTCATTACAGCGGAAAACAGGAGAACTCAAGAACAATGAAGCTTAGTGAAGTTCTCGAAGGAGTCCCCAATATCGTTTTTGAGGGACCATGGGATGTGGACATAAGCGGAATCACTCATGATTCCAGAAAAATTCAAAACGGATATGCTTTTGTGGCTGTTCAAGGAGAAAAGATAGACGGGAATACCTTCATTGAGAAGGCCCTTCAAGACGGAGCCAAAGCCGTTCTTTCAAGCCGCAAAAAGCCTGATTTGTTTCCCAAGGCCTGGATTCAAGTCTCTGATGACAGGGAAGCTCTCAGCTTGTGTTCAGCAAACTTTTTCGGCCATCCTTCCAAAGAGTTGAAAATCATAGGCATCACAGGAACAAAAGGAAAAACGACCGTTTCATACATTCTGGAGGAAATTTTAAAAAAGGCAAACTTTATTCCGGGAGTTATCGGCACTATCTCCTATCGAGGACCCAATATTAACAGACTCGCAGAACGCACAACTCCGGAGGCGAGCGATCTGCAGAAAATGCTCAGACAAATGGTCGATGGAGGAGCCACACACTGCATCATGGAAGTCTCCTCCCATGCCCTTGAGCTCAAAAGAGTAACGGGGATAGAGTTTGATGTGGCCGTGTTCACCAATCTGAGTGGAGAACATATGGACTATCACCGAAGTATGGATTCATATTTTGAAGCCAAAAAAAAACTATTCCAACCAGGCCAAAACAATCGGATCGCCGTTATCAATACGGACGATGATTGGGGGAAAAAATTGATTTCCGACATCTCCATGGAATTCATATCTTTCGGCCTTCATTCCTCAGCAATGGTGTCTGCAGAGAAATTTGAATTCAATACGCACGGGACAAAATTGACAGCTAAATTCCCCTCAGGACAAATGCCGGTATCGTCCCACCTTCTTGGGAAACCTAATGTTTACAATACGCTGTCTTCTCTAGCTGCCTCGCTGGCCCTGGATATCCCCACAGACGCCATGCGAAAAGGCATAGCCGCTCTGCGTGTTGTGCCGGGCAGGTTCGAAAGAATCCAAAATTCGATAGGGATACATATCTACGTCGATTATGCGCATACGGATGATGCCCTAAAAAATCTTTTGGAGACAGCTCAGGGTCTAGCGCGAAAAAGAATCATCCTTGTTTTCGGCGCCGGAGGCGACAGGGACAAAACAAAACGCCCCAGGATGGGAGCGATCGCAGGAAAACTGGCCGACCTCACCATCCTGACTTCGGATAATCCACGAACGGAATCTCCTTCGGATATCATTTCAGACATTGAACAGGGAATAAGAACAACCGGCCCAAGTAAATATCTCATTCAACCGAACAGGAAAGAGGCCATCAAAAAAGCTTTTTCTCTCGCCGGAAAAGATGACATGATTCTGGTTGCAGGAAAAGGCCATGAAAATTATCAAATTTTAGGAGACAAAATCATCCCCTTCAGCGACAAGGACGTGATTCACGATATTCTCGAAGGCAAAGGAGGCCGTGATCTTGGTTGAATTAAGCGGAACTGATCTGGCCCAAAAAATGAATGGGGACATTGTGCAGGGCTCCCCTTCTCTGATCTTCAAATCATTCAGTATCGATTCCCGGACCTCATTGCAAGGGAGTCTTTTTTTTGCCTTAACGGCGGAACGAAATGGACATTTTTTTATCCCGGATGCCTTAAAAAAAGGAGTGGTTGGAGCTGTCATATCACAGAATATTCCTCCCATTGATAAAGCCATCTTTCTTCTCCACGTCAGGGACACAACTAAGGCTCTTCATATCCTGGCTCAAAAAGTCCTCATGGACAGCCATTGTCAAGTGGTAGGCATTACCGGAAGTATCGGAAAAACGACAACAAAAGAATTCACCTCTTTGCTGCTTAGTGGAAAATTCACGGTCCTCAAATCAAAGGGGAATTTCAACAACCATCTGGGCCTTCCGCTTTCTCTGCTCAATCTGACTCCCGAGCATGAGATTGCCGTTCTTGAGATGGGGATGAGCCACAAGGGTGAAATTCAAGCGCTGACTCAAATCGCGCCTCCTGATGTAGCCGTGATCATAAACATCAAACCCGTTCACTCGGAATACTTTGAAAGCATTGAAGATATCGCTCTAGCAAAGAAGGAATTACTTCTCGGCACTAAATCAGGGGGAACAGCCGTCCTTAATGCCGATGACCGTCGTGTTTTGGATATCGCCAAAGATTGGAAGGGCAGGAAAATCCTCTTCGGTCTGTCCGGCCAATGTGATATCCGTGCCCGGGAGATAAAAAAAATGGGGATGGAAGGGATGGTTTTTAAACTTATTTACGGAGCGGATTCGGCCGAAGTCAAACTGCCCTTTCTCTATGACAGCTATTTGGAAAATTTCCTTGCGGCGGCGAGTGTGGCCTACGCCTATTCCGTTCCCTTCCAGGACATTCTCGATCGCATACAAAATCTCGAACCCTTCACACAAAGAGGAGTTCATCACAGGCTCGGGGAAGATATCCATTTGATCGATGATTCCTATAATTCCAACCCGGCTGCTTTAGAATCCGCCCTCAAAAGCCTGGCTGCATCCCCCTGCCAACGGAAAATCGCCGTTCTTGGAGATATGCTGGAACTCGGAAAACTGGAAACTGATTATCACCGCCAAGCAGGCAGGACTGTTGTGCAAAACAACTGGGATATATTGATCACTGTAGGGCCCCTCAGTCGGCACATGGCGGAGGAAGCACTCCTGGAGGGTTTGAAAAAAGAAAACATTATTTCATTCGACAATTCCATAGAGGCCGCTGCAAAAATAAAAAAACTCATTCAAAAGGGCGACCTCGTACTGATAAAGGGTTCACGAGGAACAAAAATGGAGAACATCGTGAAAATTTTACTGTCGAAGGGGAAATAAAATGCTGTATTGGCTTTTGTTTCCCTTGAAAGATCAAATATCTTTTTTTAACGTGTTTGGGTACATCACTGTCCGCACAGCACTGGCGGGGATTTCGGCTCTGTTGATCAGTTTGCTGCTCGGACCGTCCATGATCAGAGTCCTGAAAAAGTACCAGATTGGAGAGGAAATCAGACCTCATGGGCCAAAATCTCATCTCAACAAAAAGGGAACCCCTTCGATGGGAGGCATTTTAATCATCGGATCGACAATTCTTCCCACTCTTCTATGGGGGAATCTCAACAATACCTATATTTTGATTGCGATGGGCACCATGCTGTCTTTTGGAGTGGTGGGATTCTGGGATGATTATCTCAAGATCAAAATGAAAAAGTCCTCGGGTCTAATAATGAGGCATAAGCTGATTCTGCAAGTCATCCTCTCCGCCGCCGTTGGTTTAGGACTCGTCTATCTCGGGCAGAAAGGACAATTTGATCTTTCACTTAGTGTTCCCTTCATCAAGGAGTGGACCCCCCACTTGGGCTGGCTTTACCTCCCCTGGATCATATTTATTCTCATCAGCTCGTCGAATTCAGTCAATCTCGCCGATGGTTTGGACGGCCTGGCCACAGGATTAACTTTGATCAGTGTCACAGCTTTTACCGCTCTGGCCTATATTATCGGACGATATGACTTTTCAGGTTTTTTGAATATTCCCTGGGTCCCTCAAGCCGCAGAATTGACTGTTTTTATGGGAGCTATGGCCGGAGCGTGTTTGGGATTTTTGTGGTACAACACCCATCCGGCTCAAATATTTATGGGAGATACAGGAGCTCTGTCCCTGGGTGGAACTTTAGGAGTCATTGCCATCATGATCAAACAGGAGTTTCTCCTGTTCATGGTGGCCGGCGTATTTATCATAGAAGCACTTTCGGTCATGCTTCAGGTGTCTTACTTCAAGTTTTCAGGAGGAAAGAGAATATTTAAAATGGCGCCCCTCCACCATCATTTTGAACTTATGGGATTATCCGAACAAAAAATTGTGGTCCGATTCTGGATAGCCGGCATCATTTTTGCCCTCTTCAGTCTGACCACGCTAAAAATCAGATAAAATGAATTTAGAAGGAAAAAAAGTTCTAGTCATCGGATTGGGAAAAACAGGAAAAGCCCTCTGCAATTTCCTTGTCGACAGGAAAGCTCATGTCAAAGTCAGCGAAATAAATCCGTCAATAAATCTGGAAAGTGACATGGGATTCTGGACAGGAAAAAACATAACTGTCGAAACCGGACCACATAATCGCTTGAGTTTTTTAGAGGCTGATCTGATCATTCCCAGCCCTGGTGTTCCACGGCTCCCGGAGATGGAGGAAGCTCAGACAAAAGGCATCACTATTTTATCGGAGGTAGAGCTTGCTTCGAGGTTTTTAAAGGGGAAAATTATAGGCATCACAGGATCAAACGGAAAATCGACGACGGCCACCCTCACGCATAAAATCCTCAAAGACAGCCGCCATGAGGCCTTTTTAGCCGGCAATATTGGCACTCCCCTCATTTCTTTTGTCGACAAAAGCGCGGATCATCATATTTATGTCACTGAGCTTTCGAGTTTTCAGTTAGATCATATCGAGCGCTTTTCAGCATATGTATCCGTGTTCCTCAATCTCTCTCCTGATCATCTCGACTGGCATAAAAATTTCAAGAACTATTTTGAAGCCAAAAAGAAACTCTTCGCTGTCCAGAAGGAGAGTGGATTTGCCATTCTCAATAGAGACGATCCCGCTGTCTGGGAACTGGCAAAAGTAACACCTGCTCGAGTTTTTGCCTTCAGTCGACAAGAAAAGATACAAATCGGCGGGTCAATCCGGGGTGATTGGATAGTTATCAAAGACGAAAAAGAAGAAAAGATAATGAAGGTCTCAGACATTCCTCTTCTTGGTGCACACAACCTGGAGAATGTTATGGCCTCAGCTTTGGTGGGGCATCTTTTTTCTGTTCCTGTTACACAGATCAAGGATTCTGTAAAAAGCTTTAAAGGATTGGAACATCGTCTGGAAAAAGTTTCCAATATTAAAGGAGTCGAATTTTACAATGACTCGAAAGCCACAAACGTAGAGGCCGCCATCACATCCATCGGCAGCTTTAATCAACCCACTATTCTTATTTTGGGGGGAAGAGACAAAGGAGGTGATTTCAAGAAACTCAGAAAACCGGTTCAAGAGAGAGTTAAAAAAGTCATCCTGATCGGTGAAGCCAAGGAAAAGATCAAAGAGGCTCTGGATAATGATGTCCCAATGAGTACCGTGTCTTCCCTTAAAGAGGCTGTTGAGGAAGGGTTTGCCTCAGCTAACCACGGGGAAATCGTCCTTCTAGCTCCGGCCTGCACCAGCTTTGATATGTTCAAAAACTTCGAAGAGAGGGGGAAAATCTTTAAAACAGAAGTGTATGCCCTTAAGGAAAAGACAGACAATGCCTAGAGAACATTCTAAAGAGCTCTTCAAGCCCTACGGATTCGATAGGCCATTGCTGATTATTGTCCTGATCCTTATTGCATTCGGTTTGATTATGGTTTTCAGCTCTACAGCCG
>JAZFSR010000158.1:0-5012 GCA_036446295.1 Candidatus Aminicenantaceae bacterium | reverse complement strand
TCGTGCACATCACCGGGGTGGTTATACACAATACCTCTCAAGCCCACTTCCGGACTCAGTGCCGCAATTTCATTTTTGTATTTCATGTCGAAAAGCACCGGATGTCCTCTCTTTTTTTTATATGTGGGGAGAATGATTCCCTTTGTGGTTTGTGAATACCCCTCAATGACCTGATCGATGACCCGGCTTGATATGGACGGCTGATCACCCAGCAAAACCAATCCAGCCTGGGCTCCTTCAGGGAGAGAGCGAAATCCTATCTGAACCGATGACAGCATTCCCTGCTTATAATTGGGATTAAAGACGGGTATAGCAGGGAATCCCTTTACTTTTTGTGTGATTTTTTCCCTAAAACAGCCGAGTACAAGAAGTGTATAATTTGCTTTAGAGGAAGCGGCATTGTCCATAACAGTTTCGATTATAGTTTTTTCTCCGAAAGGAAGAAGGAGTTTGGGTCGAGCCATTCGCCTTGATTCTCCTGCGGCAAGGATGATTGTCCAGATCATGACCACATAGGTATCACATTCTCTAGAAAATGAAAACCTTTCACCCTTCACCCTCCAAGTCAATTGACAAATCACAACAAAAATTGTAAAAATAACACGAATCTGTCGAAGGAGATAATCATGAAAACCTCCATACGTTTCGCACTCAATGATAAACCTGTTACATGGACCGGAGAGGACCATCGTATGCTGCTCTGGGTTTTGCGAACAGAATTTCATTTAACGGGCTCCAAATACGGCTGTGGAGAAGGATTTTGTGGAGCCTGCACCGTCCTCATTGATGGAGAAGCTGTACGCTCCTGTAAGTTTCCCATGAAAGACGTAAAAGGAAAACAAGTGACAACCATCGAAGGCCTGTCAAAAAACGGTGACCTTCACCCCTTACAAAAGGCCTTTATCGAACACGATGCCCTGCAGTGTGGATTCTGTACTCCGGGGATGATTATGATGGCTGCGAGTCTGTTATCAAAGAAGCCCCAACTCTCAAAGTCTGAGATTATTGAGGGGATGGAGAGAAATCTATGCCGATGTGGGACCTACAATAGAGTACTTCAAGCTCTAGAAGATGCGGCTCAGTCAATACAAAAAGGAGGGGTGTGATGGACAGCAAAGATTATCTTGAAATTGATTTCACCGATGTCACGGCCCGTTTTCCTCTGGATCGAAGGGAATTTCTCAAGCTTTTTGGAGGGGGGATTTTTGTCACGTTTTGTGCAGGAAGTTCTCTGTCTCTCCAGGAAAGGAGTCAAAGAAGAGTCCGCCCGCAGCTGCCCACCGATTTTAATGCTTTTCTCCATGTCAGGGAAGATGGCCGTGTGACATGTTTTACAGGGAAAATTGAAATGGGCCAGGGAGCTATTACATCTATAGCTCAAATGCTTGCCGATGAATTAGAGGTACCTCTGGACTCAGTCGATATGGTTATGGGAGACACCGATCTCTGCCCATGGGATATGGGGACTTTCGGATCGATGACCACACGGTTTTTTGGGCCTCCTCTGCGGGCTGCAGCTGCTGAAGCCCGGGAAGTGCTCCGGGGACTGGCTGCTGAGCATCTCCAGGTTCCCAAGAATCAGCTTTCTATCCAGGATGGAATGATTTTTGATAAAAACAATAAGGAGAAATCTGTCTCCTATGCCCAGCTGACAAAAGGAAAAAAGATTGAACGTCACTTGGAAGAAAAGGCCGTGCTTGAAGCCGTTTCCAATTTTACGGTAGTCGGGAACTCCATCAATCGCCTGGATGCAGAAGATAAAGTGACGGGAAAGGCTGAATATGCCGGAGATATCCACTGGCCGGGAATGTTGTTTGCCAAGATTTTACGGCCTCCTTCCCATGGTGCAAAATTGAAAAGTATAGATAGTTCGGCTTTGAACAGCAGGAAAGATGTCCAGATTATTAAGCAGGATGGGGATTTTTTTGCTGTTCTACACGCGACACCTGATGGTGCAGAGGAGGCTCTCCAGCAAGTGAAAGCCCAGTTTGATGAACCTGAATTCAATGTGGATAACAAGACGATTTTTGATCATCTCCTTAAAGTCGCCCCTGAAGGTCAGGTTGTTTCAGAGGAAGGGGATATCCGGAGTGAGAGTTCGCGTGTAACTACAATAGTGGAAAGAACATACCTGGATGGCTATGTCGCTCATGCCCCCATGGAGCCACATGCAGCCACAGCCAGAATTGAAGGCGATAAAGTGACAGTCTGGGCATCCACTCAGACCCCTTTCTCCGCCAAAGACGAAGTGGCACGGGCTTTGGAAGTTTCACCCGAAAATGTCCGTATTATTACACCGTATGTGGGGGGTGGTTTTGGGGGAAAAACTGTCAATCGACAGGCGGTTGAAGCCGCTCGGCTGGCCAAACTGACAGGCAAACCTGTCCAGGTGGTTTGGAGCAGGAAGGAGGAATTTTTTTACGATTCTTTTCGTCCCGCAGCCGTGGTGAAAATTAACTCGGGTGTTTCTGATACGGGTCAGATCGCTTTCTGGGATTATAATGTTTATTTTGCAGGGCAGAGGGGCTCACAACATTTTTATGCGATTCCTCACCACAAAACAGCCGTTTATGGATCCGGATGGAGGGGGGGACAGGGAACTCATCCCTTTGCAACCGGGGCATGGCGTGCTCCGGCCAATAATACGAATACGTTTGCCAGAGAGTCCCAAATCGATATTATGGCTTCGCTCGCGAAAAAGGATCCTGTGGAATTCCGGTTGAACAACTTGAAAGACAAACGCATGCAGAACGTCCTGAAAGCGGCTGCAAATAAATTCGGCTGGACACCTGCTGTCTCTCCCAGTAAACGCGGTTTTGGAGTGGCCCTTGGCATTGATGCGGGCACATATGTGGCTGCCATAGCTCATGTAGAGGTGGATTCGGATGGACATGTTCAGGTGAAGCGCGTGGTGTGCGCTCAAGATATGGGATTAATTATCAATCCCGAAGGTGCATTAATTCAGATGGAGGGGTGTATCACCATGGGACTCGGGTATGCACTGACTGAGGAGATCCAATTCCGCGGCGGAAATATTCTCGACCATAACTTCGACACCTATAAAATCCCCCGATTTTCCTGGACTCCTAAAATAGAATCTGTGTTTGTGGAAAACAAAAAATTATCCCCTCAAGGAGGAGGGGAGCCAGCCATTATCCTTATGGGTGGGCTTGTGGCCAATGCCATCTATGATGCTGTTGGAATCCGGATGCTCCAGCTTCCGATGACCCGGGAAAGAATCAAGGATGCAATGGAGGCCTAAGACTTTTATAGGATCACACATGAAAAATCAATTATCTGGTTTCTTAAAGATGAAAACAGCCGTAAAAATAACTGCAGGACTTTTTCTTTCTTTTATTATCTTGGTTTCGTGTGATTCTCCGCAGATGTCAGAGACCATCACAATTATTCATTCCAATGATACGCACGGCCGTTTTCTCCCCTATACAATTAAACAGAATGGCGAGAACAAATTGGTGGGGGGGATGAATGCAGTCAGCCACTATCTCAATGAGATCAGAAAAACGGAAAAAAATTTGCTGGTTATCGATAAGGGAGATATTATGACCGGCACATTCGCAACCACTATCACATATAAGGGTGTGATAGGAGGTGCGATGGTGGAATTCTTAAATAGGCTTGGTTATGATCTCTGGAATTTCGGGAATCATGAATTCGATAAAGGGAAAGAGAATGCATTGGGGCTGGCCTCCTTAGCTGAATTTCCAACAATCCAGGCCAATATCATCGACTCAACGAAAAACGAACTCCTTGTGAATAAACCCTATCATATCTTTGAGATGGGCAGCCTAAAAGTCGGTTTTATCGCTGTCATGGAAGAAAATTTTCTTATTGAAGTTCATAAGGATAGGGTAGAAGGATTGGATGTGCTGCCTATTGTTCCTACGCTCAACTCCTACATGACCGATCTCGAGAGAGCCACAGACTTGGTTGTTGTGATAGTCCACTCAGGATTTAAGGATGGCTTAAGGATTGCAAAAGAAGTCCCCGGGATTGATGTTGTTTTGTGTGCTTCAGAGGACGCCCGGTTTCAGGAAGAAAATGGAGTTTTGGTCCAGTCAACGGTTGGCCATCAGCAGACATTGGGTTATCTCAAACTGGAAGTCGAGAAGGGCAAAGTTGTCAATTATGAACAGAAATTGATTTGGCTCTGGGCTGACATCCCAATGAATCCTTCTCCCGAGATAAGTTCTTTAGTGGATGAAATCGAACTAACAATTGGAGAAGAATGTAAAAAAGTCATCGGAGAGGCCAAGTCGGACTTTATGAAACTTGATTATCCAAATGAAAGCACAAATGTCGAAAACGAGCTGGGAAATTGGATAACCGATGTCATGCGCTGGAAGACAAACGCCCATATCGGCTTTCAAAACAGCGGTGCTATAAGGTCGAATATCCTTGCCGGCGATATCTGTATCAAAGATGTATTTGAGGTTTCACCGTTCAACAATACTCTTGTGCTCTTTGAAATTACAGGGAAGCAGCTTAAAGACATTCTCGAACTCGATGTAGAGAGAGTGAGAGATAGACTCCAGGTGTCAGGACTAACCTACAAATACTATTCACACGAAAAAAAAGTGCTCGGAGAGAGAGTGGACTTTATCGAAGTGAATGGAGCGGTTGTCGTAAAAGACGGGAAAATTCTTCTGCCGGAGAAAATATTTACTGTAGTCAGCAATGATTATATAGTCGGACATGCCGAAGATAAATATTTTGGATTTCTTGTCCCTGATTCGAAGGATACCATGTTTCCTTTAGATCAAATTCTGGTCGAGTGGCTGCAAGAATATAAAATCCTCAACCCTAAAAACGAAGCCAGAATCGTCCGGATTATCGAATCCCCCTAATCTTTAGAAAACTTTTATGAAACGAACAGCCATTATTCTTGTTTTGATGTCCTTGCTAATCGGTTTTTCATACGGCGCCGATACTTATATCAAGCAGGTTATCCACAATAAAGCCTTTGTTCTCGAAGGACAAGAGCACGAAGC
>JAZFSR010000157.1:0-2159 GCA_036446295.1 Candidatus Aminicenantaceae bacterium | reverse complement strand
TGATGTTTATTGGTTTTTCCAACCGCTTCCAAATCATTGTGTTTTCCACTGACTCTCAAACATTTCTGGACTGAAGTGGCTCTTTTGTATGTACGTTTCTCTAAACCAAGAAAGATATTTTTGAATTGGTTCATCCCGGCATTATTAAAGAGCAGGGTTGGATCATCCTTAGGTTGAAGAGACGAACTCTTAATAATTTTATGGCCATTCCTGGCAAAAAAATCAACAAAATGTTCCCGTATTGCCTGCGCTTTCATTCTTCTCTCTCTTCCTCTCTTTCACTTTTTCTTTCGACATCCACTATTGTCCGTTCCATATCATCTAAAGCGATATCCAGAGTCGATCGAACTCCCATAACTTTAAGCTTAAAATTATCAGGACTGGTAGAATATCTCAGGCCCTGCTCATAAGAGATATATTCATCCTTATAGAGTTGAAAGACCGATTGATCAAATGACTGCATCCCATATTGAGACATCCCTTTTGTGATGGCATCTCTGATGAGGCGGGTTTTTTCTCTATCTTGAATGCATTCTGCAATAAAAGGCGTATTGATCATTACTTCCACAGCAGGAACTCTTCCTTCACCATTTTTCCTTGGAATAAGTCTCATCGAAATGACGGCTTTGAGGATGACTCCAAGCTGCAGGCGCAGCTGTCTTTGATGGTGTGGAGGAAAGACAGAGATGATCCTGTTGATCGTTTCAGGAGCATCTACTGTATGCAGTGTACTCAAGACAAGATGGCCCGTTTCTGCGGCGAGAAGAGATGTTTCAATTGTGTCTTTTTCCCGCATTTCTCCCACGAGTATCACATCAGGATCTTCTCGAAGAGACGAAATAAGTCCTCTAGAATAGGACTGGACATCTAATCCAACTTCTCTTTGGCTGATCATACATTTTTTGTCACGGTGAATATATTCTATCGGATCTTCAATGGTGATGATGTTATCTCTTCGATGTCGATTGATATGGTCTATTATGGCTGCAAGTGATGTAGTTTTTCCTGAACCGGTCGATCCTGTGATCAGCACAAGACCTCTTTGCTCAAGAGCGATTTTCTCTAGGACTTTAGGAAGAAGGAGCTCACTGATGGACTTTACTTCCAAAGGGATTATACGCAGGGCTATGGCCAAGCTGCCTCTCTGTTGAAATATACTGCCTCTGAATCTCCCGAAACCTTCTAGACTATAGGCAAGGTCTAAATCCAGGTCATGTACAAGTTTCTCTCTTTGATGCTCATTGGTAATCTGGTTGACAAGTTTTTGAGTGAGACCAGGAGTCAGCTTTGGATACTTTGTCAAAGGCTCAAGTTCTCCATGGATGCGGAGAACCGGAAAATTGCCAACTTTCAGATGGAGGTCTGAAGCCTCACTCTCAATCGCAATCTTTAACAATTCATTGATATCCATAATTATCCCTGCTAGTTTATTTTAAACATAAGTCAACCCATTGAACTTATCCTCTTTTGCCACTTCCGATAGTTATTTTGTCAGGGCTCATATATCTAAGTCTCAGTTCGCTTCCCCACAAAAGTGGCAGTGCTTGGCTTTGTATGGCAGAGGTTTGTGGCAGTTCCAACAGGACGCGCTGATTTTTTTCTCTCTTGCTTTTATCCTGGCCATAATATCTTCAATCTCTGATTTATCGGCTTTTTTTCCTTTGGATTTAGTCAGATCCGAGACTATGTCAGCGGCTTTTTGGTATCGATGGTTGAGATCTGCGGCAAGGCATTTCATAATAATACCGTCGATTTCTTTGCTGATATTGTTATTTTTTATTCGCGGCGGCGTGATTTTTCCATCTTTGGCTTTTTCCAATATTTTGAAAGGATCCGGGTCGAATATTGGAGGTCTTCCAAGGATCATTTCGTAAAAGATACAGCCAATAGAATAGATATCTGATTGGTAAGACGCCTTGCCCAAAAACTGTTCTGGAGCCATATACGGCGGCGATCCGATCCGTGTTGAGGCATAAGGATTAGAGTTCAACCAGGCAGATGTCCCAAAATCCGTTACCTTTAAGACTCCCTGTTCTGAGAGGATAATGTTAGAAGGTCTCAGATCCCTGTGAATAATTTTATTAGAATGTGCATGCTGTGCGGCTCCCGCAATCTGAAGAATATATTCAATGGCTTGATGACTCGGCAATATTTTTTCT
>JAZFSR010000156.1:0-5426 GCA_036446295.1 Candidatus Aminicenantaceae bacterium | reverse complement strand
GGGAGGGGCTTCCGCCAGACCTGGAGAAGTGAATAAGCAAGGAGATTAACCCTGACATCATTGTATTTATAGCTCGTCCCCGGTTCTTTGAGCGGCCGGTTGCGGAGATCATCCCACGAGACATTCCTTGGAGGCCGGTCTGACCAATCCGGTTTATCCCAAAGGGTTCCCGACCAATCGGATGACTGGTTCAGCAGATGGTGCCATTCGATTTTTGCGTTGTGCTCGGAATCAAATTTCCCATCCACAACATATTCCTTAACACGGTCGTGGACGTTATAAATCAGTCCATCATCCAAGGCCAAACCACAAGTCGTAGAGAGGTAACTCTTGCTCGCACTGAATGTCATATCCACCCGTTTTGTGTCGCCCCATTCCGCGACAATGTAGCCATCCTTGATGACCATTCCACTGGTCTCACCTCTATCTTTTGTCGGACCGAGAAGTTCACCGAATGGCTCCCGTTCAAATGCCTGTGTGATGGAGATCTTGAGATCTTTTGGACCGGTCCACTCATTGGATATAGCAAAACTGACTGCTTCTTTGAGGAAACGGCTGTCCATCCCCAGTTCTTCCGGCCTGCGTTTTTCCCAATCCCCTCTTTGTGGAAAATAAGAAATCTTTTCCGAGGACTGGGCTTCTGCAGTCCAACTGGGAAGAGACAGGCATATTGAGAGTGCGACAGCTACAATAAGCCACACGCATACGAAGTGCCACCATCTGAGGCTTAAAACTCTATTCTGGAAAGACTGGAAAGAACGGAATATTTTTGACATGACTTCACCTCTGCGTGCAAATGATATTTTCTGCTATATATCACATGCATGAGAGCCGGTCAATAATACCACCTGTTTTTCGTGTTATCCTTATTCCGTAATAAGAAGAGTTTTCGGATCCAGCTTCAAATCGAGGTTTTTTGGAGAGGAATCTTCATGGTCTTTAACAAGATGCAGGCGGACATGGTCCTTTTCAAAGCGGAGGGAGATCAGAACATCCAGTTTGCCAAGACAGCCTTCAAGCAAAAAAGGAACACCCGATTCGTTAAAGAGAGGCTCCTTGCCTTTAAGGGACGCACTGAACCACACCTCGAGCCCAATTTTTTCTGCGAATTTTTTGAATAAAACCAGGGCATCACTGCAGGACTTGGTGAAATCAAATCCATCTACAATGATGGCATCGGCAGCAAATTTCCCATGTTCGATCATGGCTGCAAGACTTTTTAGCACCTGTGCAGTACTGGTTCCATCCTGACTGAAATTCATAATGACGCGGTTTTTAATGATGTTATCATGAACATCTAAGGCCGATTCAAGCTGACGCTTCTTTGCTATTTCTTTAAATATATCTTCATACCAGTTGATGATGTGATCCACCCGGCTGGAGTAGGAGACATGAATCACGGGCTTATCCTGCAGCAGTTTGTCCGTGGCGATATGGACCAGACATGCCGTTTTTCCGATGCCCTTTTGGGAAGCAAGGATTCCAATGTTACCTTTTCCCAAGCCTCCTTGGATCGATTTCTCGAGTATCCTCAGGGGACTTCTTTTTATCAATTCGGATTTAACCATAGTATTATCTCCTCTTCCAGGATAGATCCTTTTCTCTGTATTCAGTTTTTAATTCATCGGAAATATTGGCTGGGACTTTCCCAAATTTGAGAAACTCCATTGTAAATTCAGCTTTGCCCTGTGTCAACGAGCGGAGGATTGTGGCATAACCAAACATCTCACTCAGAGGCACCTTCGCATCCACGCGGGCAAACACGCCATCTTCAACAGAACTGATTATTATTCCCCGTCTCTGATTGATCGTAGCAAAAACATTTCCCGCAAATTCTGAAGGGCCTTCCACAGAGACCTTCATAATCGGCTCAAGGATCTGGGGTTTGGCTTTTGCATAGGCCTGCTTAAAGGCCGCTCGGGCAGCAGCCTGAAACGCAAGATCGGAAGAATCTACAGGATGGGACTTTCCATCAAGGAGAACAACCTTAATCCCAACGATTGGGAAACCGATGAGCGCTCCCTTTTTCATAGCGAATTGAAATCCTTTATCGCATGACGGTATAAATTCCTTGGGGATATTTCCACCTTTAACCTCATTTATGAATTCATAGAGTCCTTCTTCTAAAGGTTCAATGTATCCCTTTACACGGCCGAACTGTCCCGCTCCGCCGGTTTGTTTCTTGTGAGTGTAATCAAAATCCACGTGCTGGCTGATGGCCTCTCGATAGGCAACCTCAGGTTTTCCTGTATCGACATTCACACTGTACTCTCTCCTCATGCGTTCCACATACACATCAAGATGAAGTTCTCCCATCCCCTGAATTATGGTCTGGTTGGACTCCGGATCGACATACGTTCGAAATGTAGGATCTTCTTTAGTAAACCGGTTCAGCGCGCGAGCCAGCTTATCGACGGCTTTCCCGTCAACCGGAATGAGAGCCAAAGAAATAACGGGTTCCGGAACATAGATCGAGGTCATGGACAGCTTCAGACCAGGCTTGACAAAAGTGTCACCGGAAGCACATTCGATTCCAAATAGGGCCACTATATCTCCACAACTGGCTTCTTGGATATCTTGCATGCTGTGGGCATGCATCCGGATGAGCCGGCCTACACGGAAACTCTTGCCTAACCGGGGGTTGTAAAGTTCATCACCTTTCTTGACAGACCCCTGATAAATTCGGATATAGGTCAACTGTCCATAGGGTCCATCCTCAAGTTTAAAGGCAAGGGCGACCGTCTCTGCATCGGGATCGGATTCCAGTTTAATTTCTCTGTCCGAATGCTCAATGTCAGTGGCATAATTATCCACTTCCGCCGGATTGGGAAGATAGTAGACGACTGCATCCAGTAAGGATTGAATGCCTTTGTTTTTGTAAGCAGAACCCACAAAAACCGGGGTCATTTTTCTAGAAATTGTCCCAAGTCTCACAGCATCCCGAATTTGATCCTCGGTGGCTCTCTCTTCCAGAACAGCCTCCATAAGCTCATCGGAAAACATAGACACGGCATCCAGCATGTCTTCCCGCTTTGTTTCGGCCTCAGATCGTAAGTCTGCGGGGATATCAGTTATTCTGACAATTTCTCCGCCTTCTCCATCGAAATAGACAGCTTTCATAGATACAAGATCGATAACTCCTTCAAATTTATCCTCAAGACCGATCGGGATTTGCAAAAGCACGGCATTGTGTCCGAGTTTCTCATACAGCTGATCTCTGACTTTGTAAGGATCACTTCCAATCCTGTCACACTTGTTGATAAAAGCAATGGTCGGGACTTTGTGCCGCTTCAACTGCCTGTCGACGGTGATGGATTGGGACTGGACACCACTCACCGAACAGAGAACAAGGATGCCACCGTCCAGTACGCGCAGCGATCTCTCCACTTCGATAGTAAAATCGACATGGCCCGGCGTGTCGATGATATTTATGGAATGGCCAAGCCACTCAACCCGGGTGGCCGCTGAGGTGATTGTGATCCCGCGTTCCTTCTCCAATTCCATAGAATCCATCGTCGCTCCCACTCCATCTTTGCCGTGCACTTCGTGCATCTTGTGAATCTTTTTCGTGTAGAAAAGGATTCGCTCTGTCAGTGTCGTTTTTCCGGAATCGATGTGGGCGCTAATTCCGATATTTCGCATTGTAGATATATCTGTATTCATGGAAACTTATCCTCACTCTATTCATATAACAAGGGAATGTTGCTGACTCCCTCTGCCAGCTTTCAAGATTGTGAAAGAATAATTGTAGCCTATTTTCTCGATAGAATCAATTCGACAATCCCATTTTTAACCTTTTTCCTGTATAATGCTTTTCAAATCTCATGATTTATCCAAATCACCAAGGGAGTTCGTTCATGAAAAAGAAGTCTATTTATACTGCACTCTATTTGCTTTTATTCGGATTGTCCGGGTATGCCCAGGTCAAACCGGATGGACAAAAAGCGATGGAACATGTCCGTTATCTTGCGTCTGACGCGATGAAAGGACGAAAGTCTACCACGCCTGAATACCAGAAAGCCGCCGAATATGTGGCCGCCAAAATGAAAGAGTACGGGCTCAAACCCGGCGGAGACAAGGGCTCCTACTTCCAGCAGGTAGAATTCAAAAATTGGAGGAACTTCGATCCGCCGACCCGCTTAGACATCCTCTATCCCGAACCCATAAAATTCGTCCCTGGCCGGAATGCGGATTTTTCTCCACTCAACGGAACAGGATCGGGAACAGTTAAGGGCCATCTTGTTTTTGCCGGATACGGATTGATTTCTGAAGAAAACAATTGGGATGACTATAAAGATCTAGATGTAAAGGGAAAAATTGTGCTTCTCATTCCAAACGCTCCGGAGTTCATGGAAGATCTTACAATCAAAGAAAAATCAATGGAAGCAAAGATCAAAACAGCCGTAGAAAAGGAAGCTGTAGGCGTTATCTTCATGAACATCGGGGAAAGGATTCGCAGTCCCAGGCAAAAACAAGACGAAAAATGGGAAATTTGGCCGGACAATTTTCTGATACTATCAGCAAACAGATCTATGCTGGATCGATTTTTTTACATGGAAAATCTCAGCTGGAGAACAATGGTCAGCCGTACGCTCAGGGAGAAAAAATCTTATACTGCCGAGCTAGATATCGAGGTTGAAATGGAGGCTCACTTCACACAGGAGGACAGGACAGCTCCTAATGTCATCGGAATCCTTCCTGGAAAACACCCTGAACTTAAGGAGGAGTGTATTATTATCGGCGGTCATCTCGATCATCTGGGCATCCGTTTAGATGGTTTCATCAACAATGGGGCCGACGACAATGCCTCTGCTGTAGCCGTCATTTTGGAACTGGCCCGGATTTTCAACCTCAATCACTTTCAGCCAGACCGGAGTCTTGTGTTTGCCACCTGGGCTGGAGAAGAGATGGGTCTTGTCGGATCGCGGTACTACACAGAACACCCCCTATTCCCTCTGGAAAAAACAGCTGTCTATATGAACATGGATATGGTTGGCCTTGGGGATGAGGATCTGTTTGTCGGTGGAATGTGGGAATTTTCGGATTTATACGATCTCATCAAGGAGAACATGAGTGAAGATCTGAAAGCAAAACTCCATTATAGATTAAATTACCGTGGGTCGGACCACAGCTCATTCATCCGCAAAGGCGTCACGTCTATCAGCTTAAGATCGGGCAATCCTCTCACACGAGAACTGGATGATGAACATCCTGAATACCACTACCCCGGAGACACTCCTGATATTATCCAGCCGGAACTTCTTCAGCTGGCCGCTGAGTACCACCAAGAAGTTATCTCCTTCTTAGCCAACACAAAAGAAAATCTCCTCGATCCCATCCATCACACGCATTTCATTCACAAGGATTCAATTCTTGTCGATATGCACTGCGATACGATCGGGAGATTTCTCGAAGGCCAGGATCTC
>JAZFSR010000155.1:0-15852 GCA_036446295.1 Candidatus Aminicenantaceae bacterium | reverse complement strand
TTGATCTGGCTGGCGGCATAAAAGAAATGAGCCTTTTGATCTATATCGTCAATGGCATAGTAATCTTTTATCAGCCAGTTTTTCAAGTCTTCGAGCTTTAGGAACGCAATAGCTCTGGCCTGTGGGATGGCGCTCTCTTCTACGGCCAGCCTCATGATATTGATCATCACCACATTATTGACTACCCGCTGGATCTCTGCTAAAGCTCCTTGCTTTTCCTGAGATTTCCAGGTTGCCAGGATGAGCAGGTCCAGCATTTCTGATAATCCCGGAATATTTTTGTCACGGGAATGATAGTCCACCATCCTTGAGGCTCTCTGGGGATGAAGAATTAATCCAACAGTAAGGTTGGCGGCCGATTCGGCTGCGGCCAACGGATCAAAGGTGGATCCTGTGTATCCCGGGAAAAGTTCTCGATTCTGCCTATATCCCGGAGGGCGAGGGGGAATTATGCTGAGCAGCTTTTCATCGATGGCCAGATTCTTAGGTGAAATGGTCTTGAGCAGTGAATCAAGGGCCCGGCGCTGTTCGTCCGCCGGAACGATGAAAGGAGATTTTTGTGTATCTCCACGCAGAGTGTGATTGTAATACAGGCCGCCCAGTTTACTGGAGGCGGCTTCAACCTGGTATCTGTGAAACATATAAGTAGGAACGAGAGCCTCTTCCAGTGTGGCCATCGGCGCACCAATCGGGATTCTTTTTTCCGTAAAAGTTCGGAGCGCAATGGCCCGTATTTTCATCACACGTTCGAGTTCATCAACAGGATCTTTCCCACTATCCCAGACATTCGCAAGAGGATGAGCACTGGACGCTCCGGCATCCTGCCCGGCTAGAAAATAAAGCCCGGAGGAAAAGGCCTTGTCCAGAATCGCACTCAGCTCTTTTTCCTCATCTACGCCTTCCTGAAAATCCTGGTACCCAAAATTGATGGAAACTATATCCCATTTTCCGATGCCCACATCATACGCATCGGAAAGATCGAGTGTGCCGTCGCTCGCGATCTTGATCAACGGATGGGGATAATCCATGACCGAAGCCCGGTCATTGACGCTGGCGGCAAAGTTGTGGCCCATTCCTAGAGTGTGGCCGATTTCATGGGCGGACAGCTGACGGACTCTCGCAAGAGCCAATTCCAGAATTTGCGGATCAATGTCCTTCCCCTCCTCATATTCGGCAATCAAACCGGATGCGATCAAGAAATCCTGCCGGATACGCTGCGAACCTAAGGCCACATGGCCCTTGATGATCTCTCCCGTCCGTGGATCTGTGACAGATGATCCGTAGGACCAGCCCCTCGTCGAACGGTGGATCCAATTGACCATGTTGTAGCGGATATCCATGGGATCAGCACCCTCCGGAAGAATTTTGACCTGGAATGCATCCTTGTATCCGATGGCCTCAAAAGCCTGATTCCACCAGCTTCCACCCTCTAGAAGCGCGGAGCGGATGGGTTCCGGGGCACTGTTGTCAATATAGTAAACTATGGGTTCAACCGGTTCGCTGATTTTGGCGCTGGGATCTTTTTTGGAAAGCCTGTGCCGGTTTGTAAATCTCCTCATTATAGGTTCTTGTATGGGCACGGCAAAATCCAAGTAACTGATCCCGGAAAAATTGGAACGTGGATCGAACATTCGAGGTTTGTATTTGTCATCCGGAAGCTCTATAAAGGAATGATGCTGCCTGACCGTAATGGCTCCGGCATCTGGAGAGACACCTCGAACCCCACCCCCGGGACTATCACTGGTAAAAGTCAACATGGCTTCGATTTCCGTATTCTTGGGGAAATTTTTTGTGTTCGGCAAATAGAAAGCAGATCGTGACATGTCAAGCCGGTAATTGCCTGAATTGCTTCTTCTCAAGGTCCCAATCACATTGTGGGCATCCTGCATGAAAAAAGTGCTGGCATCCACATAAACATGTCCCCCTGATTCTTCGGCAACCTGGAATCCCCAGATGACCGATTTGGCAAATCCATCATCGACCGCCTTTCTCTCGGCCGCACTGTCAGTATTGGCACGGAAGGAGTAATTCGGCCTGATAAGCAGGATTTTTGGACCAATTCGAATAAATTTAACGATCTGAGTACCTCCCAGCTGGCTCCTGTCCAGGCCGATGTCGTTGGATCCCAGTCCTGCAGACAGAGAATTGACATAGAGAAACTCAACACCCAGCTTATCGATTTCAAGCCAAATTTTTCCGGTACTATTTTCCCAGTAAAACGTAAAATACCCGGGATACTTGTCCATCTTTGCAAGTTTCTCAGAAAAACTCTGAGCCTGCACATGGACAACGACCAATACCAAAATAAAGACACATAGGACACAAATTATTTTTTTCATCGGATTCCTCCTTCCTCGAAAAATTGTCTTATCACACCCCCTCCCCTAAGTCAAAGATTCAAGGCCTGGCCTTTTAAGAAATCGGGGTCAGGCTTTTAAAAGTTGAAAAACTTTTCCGATATCAATATTATTCGAATAATTAAAGGGACATCATACTTAATTTTTTTATAATAATTAAGTATGATGTCCCTTTAATTCAAGGCCCCAAAAAAAGGAGGGAAGATGGATTTTCAATCAATAAAAGCAAAACTTCAAATGTTGGATACGGCCTGTGTATGTGATGCCGACAAAAATCTAAGAGTATTGGATCCTGGAATCCGACCTCTTTTACCTAATCTCCAAATGATCGGAATGGCCAGCACTGTCCGCTGCCGTGGCGATTTTCTTTCCGTCATCAAGGCCCTCGACGAAGCCCGGGAAAACGATGTTCTTATCATTGACGGAGGCGGTGAAAAGATCGCTCTCTCCGGAGAGTTGTTTTCCTATGAAGCCAAAAGAAAGGGGCTCGCTGGAATTGTCGTTGACGGTGCCTGCCGCGATTCTTCAAAAATCCGAAAACTCCGGTTCCCCTTTTATTCACGATCCATCACACCCATGGCTGGAACGGCTTCCACGATATTTGCCACCCAAATCGATGTGGTCTGCGGGAGTGTCCGGATTCTCCCCGGAGACATAATCTTCGGAGATTCAGACGGAGTTGTCGTTATCAATCCAGGCGAAGTTGAAGACATTCTCTACTCAGCGGCTCAGATCCAATTGACAGAAGAAAAAGTGCTGGCGCAATTAGAGAGAGGTAAAAGCCTTCTCTCTCTGCTGAACTACAGAGAGCATTACCAAAAAGTGGGAAGAGGGGAGGAGAGCAAACTTACATTTTTGGTTTAAATACTTATACGTATCTTAATTACAATAATAGGACAATTGACCTATTTCTTGATTTGATCCCGGGCATCGGAGATCTCAGGAAACGTCTGGTCGGCATTCCCAAAGAGGTCAAGATAGCGTTTAAAGTAATCCAGGGCAAGCCGGTTGTTCCCTACTCCCAGTTCAACTATTCCCAGATAATATAAACTCGATGCAAACAAATCTCCGCAGTAAAACCTTCCTGTTGTCATATCGATAATCTTTTCATACTCTTTGCGCGCCTTGTCAAAATCTCCGGCCGTTCGATAGGCAGAAGCTAGAGAATAGAGGAACAGTCCTCCCCATTCGACATCCTTTTCACCGGCAGAAAGCATGGAAACAGCCTTTTCAAAAGAATTTATAGCCAATGCAGAATTCCCTTTCGCCTCTTCGATTTTCCCCATCAGATGAGCATAGAATCTTCCTGCATTCTTTTTCATTCCCGTATCGATCAAGTTTTTAAGTTCCCCTGCAGTCTGTTCCGCTTCGTCCGGTGAATTATTGGCCACCTGTATGATCCCCTTAATGTGCAGGAGACGCCTCTGCCGTTCGAGATCTTCGGCCTCTGCGGCCTTATCCAGACCCTTTGTACATTCATCCAGAGCCAGTGTGAATTTCTTGGAGCGCATGTAGAGATAGGCCAGATTTGTATGATACCAGGCCTGCTGCCCTTTCTCGTCCAGCATTTCAGATAGCTCAACACCCTGCTGAAAATAGCCTTCAGCATCCGAGAATTTCCCCTGCATTAAATAGAAAAGGGCCAACCGCATAAAGCCCGTGTGATGGACGGCCGGCTCTGTCGTCTCGAGGAGCTTAAGATACTCACTCTCCACGACATCCAAGTCTCCTCGATAGAAAGCCAGGTCACCTTTCAAAATAGCATTCCGAAAATGCGAGGGATCCAGAGTAAAGATTTTTTCGGCCTCAGTCCCGGCAAGTTCCAGCTCGCGCTGGCTGATATAATTTTGAGCAAGGCTCAAATGAATAGACGCATTGTCAGACACTTCTTTTAGATAAGACTCAAACACTTCGTTGGCCTTTTTGTACTGACCTTTGCCCGCATACGCCGCAGAAAGGGTGATATAAGGTTGGACGGAGTCGTCTTTGACCCCCCGGTTAACTTCGAGAACTTCTATGGCCTTGTCCCATTCCTCTAAATCGACATAGATCATTCCGAGATTGGCACTGCCGATCTCATCCGTTGGATACAGGGCAAGGAGTCTGCTATAGGCATCAATCGCATCCGTGTAGGTCGCTTCTGACTGAGCGAAAAACTGCCCCTGAATGAGGAATCGTTCTTTCTCGGAAACACTTTCACTCAGGTCATAGGCGAGCTGGAGGCGGTTTTTGGCCTCGGAGCCGTATCCCAGATTTTTATAAGCCACAGACAAGTTTCGATAGGCCATAGCAAATTCGGAATCCAAACCTACGGCCATCTCCATCATGGCAATAGAGTTGGTGTAATCCCCCTTGTTAAAGAACTTGATCCCCTCGCTGTAAAAACGGTAAGCATCAGGAGAACTGGTCGTGAGTGTATCGGCCGCCTCATCGATATCCCCCGCAATCTCTTCGCTGGTTAACTGAAAACCTGATTTGATCTTGGTCGTCAGTTCATCCACCATCGTAAAGATGCTTTCCACTCCTTCCCCCTGCACATAATCCGAACCCAAAGTCTCCCCCGTTTGGGCATTCTGCAGCATGATGGAGATGCGGAAGGTTTCTCCAGCTAAAGCGTATTGTCCGACCAAAACATTTCCGACCTCTCCTCGTTGGGCCACTTCTTTTAAATCATCCGAAGAGTAGCTGTTGGCCTCTATCAGATTCATTTTCTCAAGGATGTTGTAGATCCTTTCACCGCTTAAAACTCTGAGATATTTGGACTGGCTGAGATCGGAGATTAAAAGATCGGAAAGAGCCTTCCGCCAATGGTCGAGATTTTTGTCTCCCGTGTTATTCTTAAAGTACATCACAGCCAGCGAGGGTTTATCATCCCCTCTTGATGCAAGCTTTCTCTTAGGAATGATTTTCAGAAAGGCAAATATCAGAACGGTGGCTGTAAGAACGATGAGGGCCGGCAAAAGAATTTTTTTGGGCTCAAGGCTGAGTGTGAACTGTCTGGAAGTCTGTATCTTCCTTTCAGGGATAAACTTTTGGGTTGTAGGCACGCCTTCTTCAATCTTTTTTAAATCAGAGAGAAGCTCTTTTGCGCTCTGGTATCTTTCCTTTTTGTCTTTGGCCATACATTTGAGAATAACCCGATTGAGGTCTTTGGGAATTAGAGCATTGATTTCCTGAGGAGCTCGCGGTTCTTCAATCTTGTGTTTTACGGCCACACTGAGGGGGGTATCGCCCTCAAACGGCAGTTTCCCCGTGACCAGTTCATAGAGTATGATTCCCAGAGAATAGAGGTCAGACCTTTGATCGACCGGTTTTCCTTCGACCTGCTCCGGAGACATATATTCTGGAGTGCCGATGATGACTCCTGGCCCTGTGAGCCCCTTGGTTTTGGTGGAGCGGGCGATCCCGAAGTCGGTGATTTTGGCATTGCCCTCCATATCAACCATAATGTTTTGTGGCTTTAAATCGCGGTGGATAACTCCAAGACGGTGGGCTTCAACCAGACCTTCTAAGATCTGCTGAGAAAGATTAATGGCCTTGCCGACAGAAATCTGACCTGCCCGTTTGATCAAGCTTTTAAGATCCTCACCGGAAATATATTCCATGGTGATGAAGGGCATCCCTTCGGCTTCGCTCAGGTCGTACATCCGGCAGACATGCCTATGAGAGATCTTGCGGGCCAGTTTCAACTCGTTCCGGAAACGCTCGATCGTCTGTTCCTGTGCGGCAATATCCGGATTGAGCAGCTTGAGGGCTACTTTCTCATCGACTGTTTTATCGAGGACTTTATAGACCCGTCCCATTCCGCCCAGGCCCAATTCTTCTATGACCTGATAGCGGTCGGCAAATGTGCTGCCAATGGTGAGATCTCTAAAGACAGTAAATAGCGTGCGTGTGGGGGAAGAATTGACTTCACCGGTAGGGATGAGCTGTTCCCCGCAGTTGGCGCAGTACTTGCTCTTTTCCGGGTTTTCCGTCTTGCACTTCGGACACTTCATCTTTATGCACGTCTCACTATATATACGTACATATATATAGATTGTTTGACTTTATAAAAGGTTGTTCAGATTCAGGATAGAGTTATCCCCGTAAAAATGCAAGAATTGGAATGCTATAAAAAGAAATGGCCAAAAAAAAAGCGAAAATAATTCATATAATCAAAGCCAGGCCCCGATTTTCCGGATTTTCCGGAGGTTGACAGGGGGGAGGGATAGGCATACAATTCTGTTTTGCTAAAACAACCATTCATTTAGTCACTAATATGTACGAAAAGTACTGGGGCCTCAAAGAAAAACCATTCCAGAACACTCCCGATCCGCGCTTCGTCTACCTCTCCGAACAGCACCTGGAAGCCGCCGCACTTATGATCTATGCCATCAAGGAAAACAAAGGCGCCGGCATGCTCACAGGAGAATACGGCTGCGGAAAAACAGTGATCAGCCGTCTGATATTCGAGATTCTCCCCAGAGAGATATTTGATTTTGCCATCGTGACCAACCCGCAGCTCAATCCAGCTGAAATGCTGAAGGAAATCTGTTTTCAATTTTCCATAAAAACCTCCGCCTCACCGAGCAAAAATGAACTCCTCGAAGCCCTCCGTGATCATTTCTACGCCAACCTCCATGCGGGCAAGCACACCATCATTATCATCGACGAGGCCCAAACCCTGCTGGATCCCCTCACTTTCGAAGAAATCCGCCTTCTTCTCAATTTTCAGCTCAATGACCGCTTCCTGACAACACTGCTCCTCTTCGGCCAGACCGAACTCCGAGAGAAGATCAAAAGCTTTAGACAGCTCAACCAGAGGATTGTCCTTAAATATCACATAGACAAGCTCGGGAAAGTGGATACAGAAAAATATGTCAACTACCGCCTGCATGTCGCAGGGGCAAGAAGAAAAATATTCAGTTACGATGCTCTCCGTCTCATCTGGGAGAGTTCGGAAGGAATCCCCCGTGTGATCAATGCCATAGCCGACTGGTGCCTGCTTCTCGGTTATTCGAAACTTAATGACCGGATTGAAGAAAGGACAGCCATGAAAGCCGTCACGAATTTAGGATACACGGTCTCAGATATATATTAACCTCTGGCTGTGACACAACTTTAAACAACACTTAAATGAGGAAGATTGGAGGAATGAATGCATAAAAAAAGTCTTAAAAAAACTGGAGTCTTATTTTTTTTCCTATTTATAGCGGTTTTCTTTTTGAATTCCTGTCAAAAAGAGGGAAAGGAAAGGGAAACGGCTGAGAAATTACGATTCAGCATATCGTTTGCCGATTCACTTAGCCAAGAACCTCTCGATGGCCGCATGCTTCTTTTGATCTCTAACGACAACAGCCAGGAACCGCGCTTCCAAATCAACGACGGACCCAACACCCAGCTCATATTCGGAATCGATGTCAACGGTCTTAAATCCGGTGATTCCGCCATCATTGACGAGAGTGTTTTTGGCTATCCTCTGCCCCGCATCTCCGAAATCCCTCCTGGCACTTACACCATTCAAGCGTTTTTAAATCGGTACGAGACCTTTCACCGCTCGGACGGACATGTTGTCAAACTTCCAATGGACAAGGGGGAGGGCCAGCGTTGGGTTCAAAAGCCGGGCAACTTCTTCAGCACTCCTCAAGACGTCAAAATTGATCCGCAGAAGGATAAAATGATCACTATTGTCCTCGATCAAGAGATCCCTCCCATTCCCGATCCATTGGAAACCAAATACATCAAACATATTAAAATTCAGAGCAAACTTCTGACCGAATTCTGGGGAAGACCCATGTTTCTCGGCGCTCACATTCTTCTTCCCGAAGGATTTGATACGCACCCGGAAGCTCATTATCCACTGGTTATCAACCACGGACACTTCCCACACACATTCAGCGGTTTTCGGGAAACACCTCCTGATCCGGATCTCGAGCCAACCTACAGCGACAGGTTCGATTGGCCGGGATATAACAAGACTGTGCAGGAACAAGCCTACAAGTTCTATCAGGAGTGGACCGGACCGGATTTTCCCCGCTTTCTGATCATCGAGATTCAACACGCCAATCCCTTTTATGATGATTCCTACGCAGTCAATTCGGCCAACGTGGGCCCCTATGGCGATGCTATTACCTATGAACTGATCCCCTACATCGAAGAAAAATTTCGTGGAATCGGTGAAGGTTGGGCCCGCTTTCTCTACGGTGGATCTACAGGGGGATGGGAAGCCTTAGCGGTTCAAGTTTTTTACCCTGACGAGTACAATGGCTGTTATGCGGCCTGCCCGGATCCGATCGATTTCCGTGCTTATACTCTTGTCAATATCTATGAAGACAAAAATGCCTATACCATGGATGGACCCTGGAAAAATACCAGGCGGCCGGGCAGCAGGAATTATCTGGGTCAAATAAACACCACCCTGGAAGACATGAATCATAGAGAGCTCGTCATCGGAACAAACTCTCGATCAGGTGATCAATGGGACATCTGGCAGGCGGTCTATTCGCCGGTCGGCCAAGACGGATACCCTAAACCCATCTGGAACAAGTTGACTGGTGAAATCGATAGTGAAGTTGCAGAATACTGGCAAGAAAACTTCGATCTTCGATATATCCTCGAGAGAGACTGGGAAACAATCGGCCCTAAGCTCGAAGGCAAAATCCACATCTACTGCGGGGATATGGACAATTACTATCTGAATAATGCTGTTTATCTTACAGAGGAATTCCTCGAGAGCACCGTGAATCCATACTATAACGGCGAGATCGACTACGGCGACCGCGCCGAACACTGCTGGAACGGGGATCATACCCAACCAAACGCCATTTCACGCCTGCGCTACCACCAGATGTTCGCCCCGAAGATCGTGGAACGCATCCTCAAATCCGCTCCGCGGGGTGCTGATCTCACTTCCTGGCGCTATTCAAAATAGGATTGTTTCGCCCTCCAGCTTCTTCGAATTAAGGTGATCCTTCAGCTTTCTTTACTGCATCTTCAAAAATCTCTATGCCCTTGAGGGCTAAGTCCTCCGTCAATACGAGTGGGGGAAGAAAACGCACCACATTCGCAAAATGACCTCCAATTTCAACCAAGAGACCATGTTGATGACAGGTTGTCCTCACCTTACTGGCAAATTCAGGGGCTGGTTCTTTTGTGTCTTTATCTTTGACGAGTTCCACCCCAAGCATTAATCCCTTTCCCCTGGCTTCGCCAATTATTTTCGAATCCTTCTCAATTTCCTTGAGCCAGGACAGCATTTTTTCTCCAAGACCTAGGGAATATCCGGCAAGGTCCCATTGCAGCATGAATCTCAAAGCCGCATGGCCGGCGGCAAAAGCCAAAACATTCCCGCGGAAGGTGCCGATATGTTTGCCGGGTGGCCAAGTGTCGAGCTCTTTCCTATAGGCAATCCCCGAGATAGGAAAACCTGCACCGCCAAGAGCTTTGCTCATGGTCATAATATCAGGGACAATCCCAAAGTGCTCAAAGGCAAACATCTTCCCTGTGCGGCAAAACCCGGCCTGGATTTCATCGACGATGAGAAGCACACCGTGTTTCATGCAGATGTCCTTAATAGACGGGAGGAAACGATCTGGAGGCACAATTGAGCCACCCTCGCCTTGTATGGCTTCGATGATAGCCGCCACAGGTTTGGCCACACCCGAATGTGGATCATCAAGGATATAATCAAGATATTTGGCACAGTCGATTTCACATGTATCGGGATTTTTTCCAAAAACACAGCGGTAACAGTAGGCATAGGGAACAAAATGGACTCCAGGAAGCAAGGGCAGGAAACGTTCTTTAAAATCTCGTCCACTGGATAGTGAGAGGGCTCCAGTTGTCATCCCGTGATAACCGCCTTGAAAGGCAATCAAAGTGGTCCGCCGGGAGTTAAATTTTGCCAGCTTGACGGCAGCCTCTACAGCATCCGAACCCGTAGGACCACAAAAAAAGATCTTGTCCAGAGAGTCCGGCAGGAGAGACGAGAGGACTTTGACTAAATCAGCTCTAGGTGGAGAAGGGAAATCAAGGGAGTGTGTGAGTCTGTCGAGTTGATTGGATGCGGCAGCCAGGACATCGGGATTGGAATGGCCGACATTCATAACACCGGCTCCACCAAAAAAATCAATATAGATGTTTCCGTCAACATCTTCGACAGTCGCCCCCTTAGCCCGAGAGAGTCCCATAGGTAATCCTTTTGGATAAGAGACGGCCGAACCCTCACTGGAAGATTGAAAATCGAGCAGCTCTTTAGATTTTGGCCCCGGAGGGGTAACCTTTATAAGGGGAGCTTCAGGAAAAGACAGTTTATGGAAATTCATAGTTTTCCTCTTAAATTTATCATTCTCCCCCCGGTGTGGTCTTCTCCTTAAAAAGTTCTCCGATTCCGCCAATACTGCCCAGCACTCCTGTCACTTCAATGGGAAGGAAGATTTTTGTAGCCTTCCCATCAGCCATTTTCTGGAGGGCTTCCAGGTATTTGATGGCAATGAGATCATTTGTCGGTTTCCCGTTGTGAATGGCACCGTAAACGGTCTCTATGGCTTCGGCTTCTCCCTTGGCTACGGTCAATTTTTCATATTTTTCGGCGTCGGCCACCTTTTTAATCGCTTCGGCCTGTCCCTCGGCCTTAAGAACGGCTGATTTTTTTAATCCCTCCGCTTCCAGAATCATGGCACGTCTTTCACGCTCGGCCTTCATCTGCCGGTGCATAGCCTCGGTGACATCCACAGGAGGCTCTATCTTCTGGAGTTCCACTCGAGTGACCTTGACACCCCATTTATCCGTGGCCTCATCGAGGATCTGGCGAAGCTGTGTGTTGATCACATCTCTCGATGTGAGAGACTCATCCAGTGCTAAATCTCCAATCAAATTTCTTAGATTGGTTTGAGCCAGCTTGGTGACCGCCATATAAAAATCCGCTACGTTGTAGCTCACTTTTACCGGATCTGTGACCTCATAGTAAACAACGGCATCCACTTCGACGACAACGTTGTCCTTAGTGATCACGCCCTGCGGAGGAATATCGTGCACCTGTTCCCGCATATCTACTTTAAGGAGTCTTTCTAAAAAAGGAATGATGAGTGTAAGACCGCTGGAGGCCGTTCGCTGGTACTTTCCCAGACGCTCAATGAGTCCTTTTTCCCATGGACGGATTATCTTTAATCCCGTCCCCGCAATAATGAATATGACAACCGCTAAGGTGACAAGTAAAATTTCCATTTTATTCCTCCTTTTTTTTTATTTTCACGACCAGATGGGTTCCATCCAGTCGGATAACTTCCACTTGATTCCCCACAGGAATGACTTCGGAGGTCTCACTTTCCGCACGCCATTCTTCCTTTTTCAGCCTGACTCGACCTATATTTTTGGTGTTATCTATCTCTTCGAACACCATTCCTTCCTTACCTATAACCCGGTCGGCACCGATTCCTGGAGGCTGCTTTTTAGTAAACTTGTCAGCAAACTTCCGGGAAACCACAAATAAAATGCCTGACACGAGTACAAAAGCCCCCAACTGCCAGACGTGTCCCAGGCCAAAAAGGGCCAACACACCGGCAACGGCCGCACCAATGCCAAACCATAAAAGGAAAAATCCGGCCGTGAAGATTTCACCCACCACAAAGAGTGCGGCAATAATCATCCAGATATACCAAATCTTTATCGGCATTATGTCACCTCCCTCTTAACCTGAATAATTCATAAAAAATGTCGATGTTTGCTCTTCTATTAATACTCTATTTTGAATCAGTTTATTCAACAGAGGAAATTCTTGAACAGCCGTTGATAGTGTAATATCCCCAACCAATCGACCGGATCAAACCTATCACTGTCCCCAAAAAAAGTCAAAAATAATTAAAGGGACATCATACTTAATTCATGCAGAATTAAGTCTGATGTCCCTTTAATTATTTTTGACTTTTTTTGGAGAAGCTTGTGTTACTTTTTCTTTAAGTAGACGTTTCCGCTGAATGTCTTGAGTTCGACTTCCGCTCCCCCACCATTGACGGTACCATTGAGAGATCTCTTTCCTATCTTACCTCGCACCGTGATATCAAAATCGCTGTGGATGCTTCCGCTGAACGATCTTGCCTCCAAATCAAAGGCAGCATTAGAAGGAACGATAAACTCCACGCGGCCGCTGAGACTATTGAGATGGTAGTATCCGTTTGAGGCAAGATCACCCTCGTACTTGACTTTTCCGCTTATGGTGCTGGCTTCGATGTCATCCGCATCGGTAATATCGGTCAGCACGACACTTCCGCTGACCGAATTTGCATCGACAGAGCCCCTGATCTCATTGGCCAATACATTTCCTGATACGGTGTGCAGCTTCACATCGCCAATCACATTATCAACCTCCACAGTCCCACTCACTGTTGAGCAGTTGGCCCCATTTGTGGCTCCCGTAACAATCACATTCCCGCTGACCGTTTTTGCCTTGAGGTCGCCGCCTATGTCCTCACAAGTGACATTCCCACTGACACTGTTGGCATTGAGTGTCGCCTCTGAGGGGATCATCAGCGTGTAGTAGATGGAAACACTCAGGTTTTTATGGGGGCCTTTAGGATATTCTGTTTTGATGCGCAGTGTGCTGTTTTCCTCGGTGATGACTATCTTGACTTTGGCCATATTTTCTTTGGCCTTTGCAAGAGTTGTGGCTCTTGAAACTTTAAGGGCATCGATCTGAACCTGTGCTTTATTCCAGGTCCTAACTTCTATATTTCCAGAGATATTCTTTATGATGACCTTTCCGTCTCTGACAAGATCCAAGGTCTTCGCGAATTCTTCCTCGAACTTTACCTTTTCAGCCGCCACAGCTGGATTTACACCGTACATCGCTAAAAGTGCGAACAACACTCCCAACGAAACCATTGTTTTTTTCATTTTCATTTTGCGTTCCTCCCTTAACATACTAATATATTGATTCCACATCCCTCTGCTGGATAGGAGATGCACTGACGTCCATCATGTCTTCCAGTAGAGTTCTTTTTTTCTTGTAGACCGCCAACAGATAATTCCGAGAATCTAAATTGTTAGGCCTGCTGAGAACCGCTTCCTTACAAGCCGAAATAGACTCATCTATGATATTGAGATTTTTTTGAAACACTGCATAAAGTTGAGGATCGAAATTTTCTTTCTGCACAGATACAGCCTCCCACAACGCATCTACAGCCTTCTGGTAGTAGTGCTCAGCCTCTTCCAGTTTTGACACAACATACTGCTGGGAGTCGGTGGCCGGCGTTGTAAGCCGGGGGATAATGGTTACAGCGCCTACAATGATAACGAGAAGAAGCGCAGCGCTTACGGCCCATCCTAGAGAGTTTGGAGAAAAGACAAACCGTCTCTGTCTCACGGGAGTCGGACGGAGAACTTCATTTTGCTTTTCTTTGATCCCTGAGGCAATTTTAAACCACGTTTGGCCGGAAGGCGAAAACTCCGTAAGCCCTTTGGCGTCGGCTTTGATTTTTCTAAAATCCTCGTGAAGTTTTTGACATTCCGAGCAGCCGTCCATATGTTTCTCCAGGTATTGCTTTTCAGCGGAACTGAGTTCATTGTCTACATAATCGCTGATTTTTTGTTTATTTACCGAACATCTCATTTTGGTCTCCTCATCTGAGTTGTTTCTTCTCAATCTTTTTGCGGATCTTCATCCGGGCCTTAAAAAGCTGTGATTTGGACGTGCCGACTGTACACCCCAATATCTGAGCGATCTCCCGGTGTTTAAAGCCCTGAACATCATGGAGCAAAAATACACTTTTCAGCTTGGTCGGGAGGCTTTGAATGGCTTCCTCCAGCGGTTTTTCCAGCATCTTTTCAGACACATTTTGAGTGTCTTCTCCAACCGTGTACTCAATACTGCTCAAAGGAACGGACTGCTGCAGCACTTTTTTGTTGCTTCGCAGATAGCTGAGGCAGGTGTTGACGGCGATGCGGTACATCCACCCGGCAAAAGCCTCATCCTTATCCAGGGTTTCAATGTGCGTGAAAACTCGTATGAATATATCCTGCAGGAGATCTTCGGCGGACGCGGCATTGTATGTGTAGCGATAGGCCAGACTAAACATCCGGCCTTTAAACTGCTCGTAAAGCAATCCCATTGACTGCGAATCCCCTTCTCGGGAACGCCTGACCAGGTTTTTTATGAGTTCTGTATCCTCGAGGCCCGTTTTGACATTGTCTTCTTTTTTATCGTGATGCATGGCAAACACTTCGGGTATTATTTTATCATATCTGCCTGCCAATAAGCTTTCTTGAATTTTCGGTTGAATGGCTGCAGTGTTTGACATTTTTTTCCTTTACCCTCCATGATGCACTTCAGTCATAAAAGGTTGCCCCTAACCTCATATTTTTTTTAAGATTTTTCTAAAATAAAATTGGATTTTTTGGGCTGCATCTTGATTTTTTATTCTGACTCGTGATAGGTTAGCGTTTTCACATGGGAAACGAATGAGGGGAATAATCCATGCCCGACCGTAAATATCATAAGAGAGAACGACTCCCACATCTTCTGGAAACCCTCCCTGTTGGAGTTTACCGCACAAGCCCAAAAGGAAAAATCATCAAGGCAAACATGACTCTGATACACATGCTTGGCTACCAAAGTTTCTCGGACTTGGAAAACATCAATGTCAAAGACCTTTATGTCAAGTCAAAAGACCGGGAAAACCATCTCAAAAAGCTGGAAACCTCAAAGACCAGTGACTCCAACATCAAAATCCGGTGCAAAGACGGCCGCACGCTCTGGTGCCGTGATTACTCAAAAACAGTTCTGGATACCAACGGGAAAATAGCTTTCTACGAGGGATTATTGGTTGACATTTCTACGGAGAAAAAGACAGAAGATAAACTTAAAAAAGCTCTCAGGCAGCTGGCCCAGTTGAATACAGAGCGGAAGAAAATGATTACAACTCTGCAAAATTTGACATTGGAAGATCCCCTCACAGGGCTTTACAACCGCCGCGGATTCACTACTATTGCCAAACAATATCTCCAACTGGCCGATCGAAAAAAAATGAGTATGTATCTCCTCTATATCGATTTGGATAACCTCAAAAAAATCAATGACACATACGGCCACAACAAAGGGGATTTCATACTTGTCGCCCTCGCAGAGGTCCTTCAAAAGACTTTCCGTCAGTCAGATATAAAGGCCAGGATCGGAGGGGACGAATTTGCCATTTTCCCAATAGACAATCACATAAAGGGTGTTAACTCCACCATCGCTCGCTTAAAAAAGAATATCGATGATTACAATGCCTCAACAGAAAACCAGCCGCTCCTGTCAGTCAGCACAGGTATTTCCTCCTACAACCCGGCACACCCCTGCTCGGTCAATGAACTCCTGATAAAAGCGGACAGTCTCATGTATGAAGAAAAGCGGCGCAAACAAAAAACCCCGCAATAATTAAAGGGACATCATACTTAATTACTGGGGAACATACTTCATTTAACCTAGAAATAATTAAGTATGATGTCCCTTTAATTATTGCGGGGTTTTTTGTTTGCG